>CALDHQ010000472.1 GCA_937894055.1 uncultured Polymorphobacter sp. | reverse complement strand
GAACCCGATTTTGGCATGCCATGCGCCGAGGCTGCTGCGACAAAGGCGGCGATGGCGCCCTTCATGTCCGCAGAACCGCGACCGATAAGCTGGCCGTTCCGGATTTCCGCGGCGAAGGGTTCGACCGACCATTGGCCGCGTTCGCCAACCGGCACGACATCGGTATGGCCGGCAAAGGCGAAATGCGGCGCGCCCTCGCCAATGGTGGCGAAAAGATTGTGGATCGGGCCGTCAGGCGGGCTGCCCTGTTCGAGCCGGTGGACGGCAAAGCCCAACGCTTCGAGTGCCGCGCCGAGCACGGCCTGCGCGCCGTCATCGGCGGGCGTGACGCTGCGGCAGCGGATAAGGTCGCAGGCCAGTGCGAGCGCGTCGATCATGCGGAAACAACCTTGGATTTGCGCCAGAAGTAATAGGGCAGCGGCAGCGCCAGCAGCAACAGCGACCAGCGCGCATTGTCCATGTCCTCGACAAAGAACAGCACCGTGAACATCGCATTGACGCCGCCGGCGATGAGCGCCGGCAACGGGTACAGCGGCATCTTGAACGGGCGCGGCAGATCGGGGTGGCGCCGCCGCATGGTGATCGCCGCAAAGCCCAATATGGCGAACATCAACGTCACCATCGGCGCATAGATGTTGACCAGCAACTGGAAGCTGCCGGTGCCTGCCAGCAGCGCGATCAGCCCGGTCGAGAAGATGACGCCCGGCACCGGTGTGCCGTTCGCCGACACGCGCGTGAACACATCGGGCAGCAACCGCGACCGCGCCATGCCGAGCAGCACGCGCGGCTGCATCATCACCTGCAGATTGGCGATGGTGAACACCGACAGCACCGCCAGCGCGGTGATGATGGTGTCACCCCACGGCCCGGCAACAATCGCCGCCGCGTCCGCCACCGGCAAATTCGATTTCACCAGCACGTCCATCGGCAGCGCATGCAGCAGCGCGGCGTTGACCAGCAGGTAGATCGCCATCACCAGCAAAATGCCGCCGAACGTGGCGCGCACGACGTTGCGCTCGGCCGATTTGACCTCTTCAAGGAAATACACCGCGCCCTGCCAACCGCCATAGGTGCCGGTGATCAGCCGCGCCGCGGTGATGATGCCGGCAAACGTCATCGCGCTCGACATCGATGTCGGCGTTGCGGGTGCGGGTGCCGCATCGGTGAAGCCGAAGATCGCGATGATCAGCGCGACAAGCGCCAGCGCCTTGAGGAAGCTGCCGATGTTCTGCGTCATCCCCGACATGCGCGTCCCGCTGAGGTTGATGGCGCCAAGCACCAGCACCAGGATGACGGCAATCGCGCCAGTGCCGAGGCTGGTGCCGAACCCCAGCCGCTGGACATATTCGGCGAACACCACCGCCATGAACGCGGTTGAAATCGTACCCTGCAGCCAGTCGCTCCAGCCGACGATCAGCCCGACCAGCGGCCCATAGGCACGGTCGGCAAACACATAGGCGCCGCCGGCGTGCGGCATCGATGCGGCGAGTTCGACGGTCGGCAGCGCATAGACCAGCACCAGCAGGCCGCCCGCCGCCCACGCGAGCATGATCAGCGTCGGGTCGGGAATGGCGGCGGCCACCAGCCCCGGCGAGCGCATGATGCCCGACCCGATGATACCACCGATGACAACGGCGAGCGCAAACCCCGGCCCGAGCACGCGCAGCAACTGGCCTTTCGGCGGCGTGCTCACCCGGCAAACGCCTTGGCGTAGGTCGCCATGTCGAAATAGTCGCGCCACACCGCAATCTTGCCGCCGCGCAGTTCGAAAATGCCGCACACCGGCAGCGCCAGCGCCTTGCCGTGCGCCTCGATATTGTCGACGCGCTCGGTCATCACCACGTCACCCGCCGCCATGATGTTGGTCAGCTCCCAGCGCGTCGCGGTCCAGTCCCTGAGGAAGGTGGTGATGCCGATGCGCACCATTGCCATGCCGCTCAACGGCGCCATCGGCATGTTGTGATAGACAATGTCGTCGGTGAAATAGCCGAGCAGTTCCTCGGCATCGAGCCGCGACCAGGCGGCGACGAAGTTGCGGACGATGGTTTCATTGTCGGACATGCGGCTCTCCTTACGGACGCTTGGCGGTGGGTGCATCGGGCGCGAATGTCGCGCCGAAATAATCCCCGGCATACCAGCGCGGCCGCTCGGGTGCATTGGCGATGTCGCGGGCGACCAGATAATTGACCTTGGCGAACTTCGCGCCCGCCGCCCAGTTGATCGGTTGCGACAGGTCATCGCTCGGCTGGTGATAGTTGGTCGAAAGATACTTCGTCCACGCCGCCTCGCCGCCATTGCCATAGCCCGTCGCCAGCATCACCGCCGGCACGCCGCGCTTGACGAAGGTATAGTGGTCGGAGCGCACGAAGATGGTCTGCGCCGGCATCGGGTCGACCGCGACCTTGACCCCGGCCTGCGCTGCCGCCTTGGCGATCACCGCGCCCATCGTCGAATGGTCGCCGCCGAACGCGATGACGTCGGTGAAATCATACAGCAGCATCGGCTGGTCGAGATCGACGACACTGACGATCGACCCGATCGGCACGCTCGGGTCATTGGCAAAGCTCTCGGCGCCGAGCAGCCCCTTTTCCTCCGCCGTACTCGCCACGAACAGCAGCGAGCGCTTGGGCTTCTTCGCATCCCTGCCGAACGCCCGCGCCACTTCGAGCAGCATCGCCGTGCCCGCAGCATTGTCGAGCGCGCCGTTGTAGATCTTGTCGCCCTCGCGTTCGGGACGGATGCCGAGATGGTCGAGGTGCCCCATCAGCACGACATATTCGTCGCGCAACTTGGGGTCGCTGCCGGTGATGCGACCGATGACATTGGGCGAGGTGATCTGCCGCGTCGCCGACGAGGCTTCGATGTGCACCGTCGTCGCCAGCGCAAAGCCCTTGGGCCGGCCGCCGAAGCCCTTGGCATCGACCTTGTCGGCTTCGGCCTGCACCGCCGCCAGCGACACCGGCGCACCGGCAAACAGCGCGGCCGCCGAAACGGCATTGAGCGATGCACCGCCAAGGATTCCCGGCGCCGAAACGAACGGCTTGCCGTCGGGCTGCAACCAAGTCAGCCGCGGGCGTTTGGCATAGGGCAGCGACTTCGCCCAGGGGCGCAGCGCTTCCGATTCGATCGTCGGGATGCTGACCATGCCGATGGCACCGCGCGCGGCCGCCATCTTGCCGGTCTGCGTCGCCAGATGCGCCCAGATTTCATCCGGCGGTCCCTTGGGGATGCCGCTCAGCACCGCGACGATCTTGCCGCGCACATCGAGCCCGGCATAATCGTCGAAGCCCTGCGCCGGGGCATCGAGCCCGAAGCCGACGAACACCACCGGCGCCTCGATATTGGTGACGGGGTGGAGCTGGCTCGGGCCGAGAATGACATCGGTGGCGTTCGCCCAGCTTTGCGACTTGCCGGCGCCGGCAATCGTCACGCGCGCCGGCACAGCATCGGTCAACCGCGCTTCCTGCAGCGTCACGCGCTGGAACCAGCTGCCGTCCTTGCCGCCCGGCTGCAACCCGTAGCTGGCGAACTGCGCCGCGACATAGCGCGCGGCGATTTCATGACCGCGCGTGCCGGTCTCGCGACCTTCGAGCAAGTCATCGGCGAGATAGGTGACATTCGCCTCGATCGATGCGGGTGAAAACACCGGCGCCGGGGCGGTGATGGCGGGGGCAGCGGCGAGCACGAGCGCCAGACCGCCGGCAAAACGAAAATGAAACGCGACCAAGACTTCCCCCTGCACGGTGATTGCGCCAATCTAGCGCCCGCCGCGATGATGTCGCGCGAAATCTGCCGCGCTTCGGCGCACAATTGGGGGAAGGGCGATGCCCAAGGTCGATCTCGACGCGCTGCCGGTGCTGGGCGGCTCCGGCTATCTGCCGCCATATGCCCAGGCGGTTGCCGGGCGCTCGCGCCGCGCCGTTGCCGATGACCTGCCGGCATTCGGCGCCAATCTAGTGCGGCTGGAGCCCGGCGCCTGGTCGAGCCAGCGCCACTGGCACACCGCCGAAGACGAGCTGGTCATCATGGTATCGGGCGAGGCGGTCCTGATCGAAGACGGCGGCGAGACCGTGCTGCGCCCCGGCGACATCGCGACCTTCCCGCGCGGCGTCGCGAACGGCCACCACCTCGTCAACCGCAGCGGTGCCGACGTGGTGTTTCTGGCGGTCGGCAACGACGCGCCCGACACCGACGAATGCCATTATCCCGACATCGACATGTTCTGGTCAGGCGCCACCGGCTTCGTCCGCAAGTCCGACGCACCGGGCTGACGCCGCGCGGCCATTTTACCCACGCATTTGCAATCGACAGCGCCGGCAAACTGGGGCATTCCAGCCGCCGTCGCGCCTGACGCGGCAACCAATCCGAATCTTGGGAGAGAGTCGTGTTCAGTCACATCATGCTCGGCGCCGACGATGTCGCCGCCTCGAAGAAATTCTATGACGCCACGCTTGGCGCGTTCGGCATTGCGCCGGGCATCATGGACCCCAATGGCCGCGCCATTTACATGACGCCGACCGGCATCTTCATCATCACCAAGCCGATCGACGGCAAGTCCGCGTCATGCGCCAACGGCGGCACCATCGGCTTCGCTGCCGCCTCGCCCGCACAGGCCGACGCCTGGCACGCCGCCGGCCTCGCCAACGGCGGCACCGCTTGCGAAGATCCTCCCGGCGTGCGCAGCGGCGGCATGGGCGACCTCTACCTCGCCTATCTCCGCGATCCCGCCGGCAACAAGCTGTGCGCCCTGCACCGCATGTAACGACGAAATGATGACCCGGCGGCGGCAACGCCGCCGGGTTTTCGATTCAGCGCGGGCGCCTCAGCGCTTCCACATCGGCGGCATCAAATGGCCGCGGCGGATGGCGATGCGCAACAGCATCACGCCAGCCGTGGTGCAGAAGACCAGCGCGATCACCGAATGCTCCATGCCGAACGCGCCGCCGGTCAGCAGTTCCGGCCCTTCTATGCTGGCCTTGAACAGGCCCGGATCGCTGACGGCGCCAGACACGACGCCGGAAAACACCGCCGACTGGAAGTAGTTCCACGCCATGTGGAACCCCATGCAGATCCACAGACGGCGGGTGACGAGATAGGCCGCCGACAGCAGCAGCCCGGCCTCGATGCAGATGTAGATGGCCCCGCCCAGCGTCGCCCCGGGGTTCATCAGATGCAGCAGGCCGAACGCCAGCGACGAGACAATAATACCGACCCAGCTGCCGAACATGGCCTCGACCGACCGGAACAGCACGCCGCGGAAGATCAGCTCCTCGAAGACCCCCGACTTGATGGCCATCGCCAATTCGGGCAGCAGGAACACCAGCGGATTGAAGCCCTCGACCTTGTAGATGCCCAGCAGCATCAGAACCACCGCGCTCGCGGTATAGAGCCCCGCGCCGTACAGCGCGCCGATGCCCCATTCGCGGCCAAGCCCCGGTGTCGAGAGCTCGGTGACCTCGCGGCGTTCGATGAATTTGCCCCAGGCCACGTAAACGCCGATCGCCGCCAGACCCAGGACGATCTGAATGGCGGCATTCACCAACGGTGAATCGTGAAAGTCGTTCAGTTGCGTCTGGGCCCAGGCCATGAAGGCGAACAGCAAAGGCCCCAGAATGATGATGCGCGTCAGTGGAAACTGCAGAATCCGCAGCCAGAGCGGCTGAACGGCAAGGCCTGTGTCTGTCATCTGACCCCCTTCACTCTGCCCCCGCGCGCAGCAGCGACGGCGGACGGGCGCCAAAGCCCACCCGACCGTCATTCTGCAAGCCAGCTAGCGCAAAATCAATCGGGTGCAGGGCCGAGGCCCTGCCCGCCGGAGGCCCTATAGTCTTAGCCGAATTTCCGCATCCGCCCCAAAGCCACCTCGGCCTCGCTGACGATCCGCCGGACGATCTCGCCGGCGGGCAGGATTTCGCGGATGCCGCCGCCGCCCTGGCCGGCGGCGAGGCACATGAAGTCGGGATCGACATCATCGACGACGCCGGCAATTGGCCCGAGGCGGTTCATCGCGGCGGATTCGAGCGCCTGCATCGGGAACGGCTTGGCGGTCTGGCCTTCGAAGTCGCGCGTCGAGCGGTTGGCGAGCGCGCGCAGTGTCTTGCCGGTGAAGACCTTGCTGATGACGGTGTCGCTTTCGTTCATGGCGACCAGCGCGTCCTTGTAGGGCTGGCCGGCGTGGGCTTCGGCGCTGGCGATGAAGCGCGTGCCCATCCAGACGCCCTGGCAGCCCATGGCGAGTGCGGCGGCGAGCCCGCGGCCATCGAACAGTCCGCCGGCGGCGATGACGGGGATATCGACGGCATCGACGCATTGCGGCCACAGCGCGACGGAGGCGACGCTGCCGGTGTGGCCGCCGCCTTCGGTGCCTTGGGCAATGATGACGTCGCAGCCGGCTTCGGCGGCCTTGACGGCGTGGCGGACGTTGCCGGCCATGCACATGACGATGACGCCGGCTTGCTTCAAACGGTCGATGATCGCCACCGGCACGCCCAATCCGGCGATGAACGCCTTGGCGCCTTCCTTGATGATGATGTCGACGCTGGCGGTCAGCGATTCGGGTTGCGCGGTCAGCAGGTCGACGCCGAACGGCTTGTCGGTCAGCGCTTTGACGGCGCGCATCTGGGCACCGATGAATTCGGGGGTGCAGCCCGCCATGCCGAGCGAGCCGAAGCCGCCGGCGTTGCTGACGGCAGCGGCGATTTCGGCGTATGAAACGCCGCCCATGCCGGCGAGCAGCACCGGGTGTTCGACACCGAGCAGGTCGCAGATCGGGGTATGGATGGTCATCGCGCGTCTCCCAAGGTTCTAGTTGACGTTAACGTGAACCAAGCGGCGCGCGCGGTCAAGCGCCGGTAGGTCAGTTCCCCAGGAAGCGTGCCGAACGCACCCGCCCGCCCGCCGTCGCGCCGAGCGACGAGCGGTTGCCGCGCACGCTGGTGCAATGGCCGCGGAAATTGGTCTGGCTGCACAGCCGCCAGCGGCCATGCGCGCGGAAGCTTTCGGTGCGGTCGCCAAAGCCGTACCAGCGCAGGTCGCTGACGCTGGTCGTCAGCCGGACACGCTGGCCGCGGAAATTGGGTTGCGAGAACAGGTCGATCGCCGCCCAGCGGCCGACACCGCCGCCGCCGGTATTGATGTTGACGTTGACCGAATTCTGCGCGGTCGCCGGCAGCGCCACGAATGCCAATGCTACAGCCGCCACATGCACCAACTTGCCCAACATCGTCCCGTCTCCCCACGCGCACGCCAATGCCGCGATGCTAGTGCCGGCCACGGCGTTGGACAAGCGCCAAGCAAATTGTTAGCCCACATCATGCCCGCCCCCGCACCGGAGTACCGCCGATGACGACACCCGTTGCTAAAACCTCCGGCGGCAACGTGGCGCTGACGTTGTGCGCGGTCATCCTGCTCGCCACCGCACTGCATCTGGCGCGCGTGGTGTTCGAGCCGGTGGCGTTCGCGCTGTTCCTGGTGGCGCTGGTCTGGCCGCTGCAGCGTACGCTGGCGTCGAAGCTGCCCAAGGGGCTGGCGCTGATCATCACCATCCTCGCCACATTCGCGGTGCTGACGGTGTTCGCGCTGGGCGCGGCGTGGAGCGCCGGGCAGATCGGCGGCTGGGCGATGGCGAATTTCGGCCGCGTCCAGGCGGTCTATGTCGATGCGACGGTATGGCTGGAGGCGCAGGGGCTGCTGGTCGACGGCGTCACCAGCAACCGGCTGGCGCCCGCGACGGTGATGTCGGTGTTGCAGACGCTGGCGGCGCGGCTGAGCGATACCACCGGCTTCATCATGCTGGCGTTCGTGTTCGTCGTGCTCGGGCTGCTCGAAGTCGAACCGATCGCCGCGCGGCTGCGCAAGCTGGCGGGCGACGACTGGAACCCCGCCGAAGCCGGCGCCAGCATCGCCAAAAAGTTCCAGACCTATATGCGCGTGCGCGGCGTCGCCAGCGTGCTGACCGGCACGTTCACGGCGCTGTTCGCCTATGCCATCGGGCTGCAACTGCCACTCGCCTGGGGCGTGCTGGCATTCATCCTCAACTTCATCCCGTTCATTGGCCCGCTGATTGTCGTGGTGCCGGCGATGATCTTTGCCGCGGTGCAGTTCGGCAGCTGGCAGATGGTGCTGCTCGTCGCCGCCGGCATGACCGCGATCCAGTTCGTCATCGGCAGCTACCTCGAACCGATCATGGCGGGCACCGCAGTGTCGGTGTCGCCGTTCCTCGTGCTGCTGTCGGTGTTCCTGTGGGGCTTCCTGTGGGGCATCCCCGGCGCGTTCATCGGCGTACCGATGACCATCGCCATCCTGACGGTGTGCGAGCAGCGCCCGTCAACGCGCTGGATCGCCGAGCTGCTGGCGGGGCCGGAGAAGAAGTAAAAGGGCCTCCGGCGGGCAGGGGTGACCCCTGCACCCAACAATCGGGTGCAGGCCTCAGG
>CALDHQ010000471.1 GCA_937894055.1 uncultured Polymorphobacter sp. | reverse complement strand
GCCGCGGCGATGAATCTTTGCGCACCGGCGCAGACACCGCGGGCTTGACGGTGCAGCAGCAGGATCTCCGCGATGCTGCAACGGATGATGATGCCGATGCGCAGCGCAACCTGCGTTGCCCGATCATTTTCGAAAGCGAGCCCGGGCTGCTGCCGATCCTGATTGAAAACGCCATCGGCGTTGGCGGTGCCGTGCGCCAGCCCGGTGCCTATCCGATTGCCGATGCCGTCAGCGCGCGTGACATTGCCAATGTCGCGCAGGGCTTGCTGACCAACTCGTCGTCGCTGTCGCTCGACATCATTCGCGCGCAGGCTTCGACGACGGGCGAGCAGCATATGGAAATCGATGCCGGTGGCACGATGCTCGCGACCGCAATCCTGCGACCGGGCGATGACATTCGCTTCAACGCTGCGTTGCCGCAATTCGAAGCCGGCGGCGTGCTGTTGACCGGCGAATTCGGCCGGCCCGGGCTGTATTCGATCCGCCGCGGCGAAACGCTGTCGCAGCTGATCGCGCGCGCTGGCGGCGTGACCAGTCTCGCCTATCCCTATGGCGCCATCTTTACGCGTCGCAGCGTCAAGGAACTTCAACAGGAAGGCTTCCGCCGCACCGGTCGCGAGATGGCCAACGCGCTTCTGGCGGTTTCGGCACGCAAGGAATCAAGCGGCGATTCGATTGAGGCAGCATCGAACCTGATTGCCACGCTTTCAACGATCGAAGCGCCCGGTCGTGTGGTGATCGAAGCCGATCCGCGCGTTTTGGCGATCCGGCCTGACCTCGATACCGTGATGAATTCGGGTGACGCGATCTACATGCCGACGCGGCCCAATTTCGTGCTCGCACTGGGCGATGTCAGCAATCCCGGCGCCTTGCAGTTCATCGCCGGCAAGGGCGTGAAGGAATATATCAGCGAAACCGGCGGGACGGCCGCGACGGCGGATTCGGGTCGCACCTTCCTCGTGCTGCCCAATGGTACCGCACAGCCGGTGCGCAACTCCGGACGCGGCATCGTCGTGCCGCCGGGCAGCACCATCATCGTGCCGAAGGATATCGACCCGCTGTTCAAGCTGGATATTGCGACAAATGTCGCGGGTATTCTCGGCAACCTGATTACGTCGGTGGCAACGATCGCGCTGCTCGCCAAATAGGCCGGGGTGCGGTGCCCGCCTAGACGTTGTGGTAGCGCCGGAACCAGTCGACAAAGCGCGCAATGCCAGCATCGAGGCCGATGCGCGGTGAAAAGCCGAGGTTGCGGCGGGTCACGTCGATATCGGCGTGCGTGCCTTCGACATCGCCGGGCTGCATCGGCACAAGCTCGGTGACGGCCTTGCGCCCGCAGGCAGCCTCGATGGCTTCGACAAGCCGGCTGACCGGCTCGGAAACTTCGTTGCCAAGATTATAGATCGCGTGCGGTGATTTCGACCCACCGGGCTTCTGCGCACCGTCATCGGCGGGCACATGATCCAGCGCGCCAATGACGCCGGCAACAATGTCATCGATATAGGTGAAGTCGCGCCGGACATTGCCGTGGTTGAACAGCCGGATCGGCCGGCCGGCGAGAATGGCATCGGTGAACAGCCACGGCGCCATGTCGGGCCGCCCCCATGGCCCATAGACCGTGAAGAAGCGCAGGCCGGTCTGTGGAAACCGGTACAGATGCGCGTAGCTCTCGCTCATCAACTCGTCGGCCTTTTTGGTCGCGGCGTAGAGCGAGACCGGGTGATCGACGCGGTCCTCGACGGCGAACGGCAGCTTGCTATTGCCGCCATAGACCGACGATGAGGAGGCGTAGACCAGGTGGCGCACCTGCCGCGCCCGCGCATATTCGAGCACCTCCAGATGGCCGATCAGGTTCGACCGCGCATAGGCAAACGGCGCTTCGATCGAATAGCGGACGCCGGCCTGGGCGCCGAGGTGGATGATGCGGTCGATGGCGCGGTCGCCGAGCAATGCCGACAATGCCCCTTCGGCGCCAAAGTCGCCTTCGATGCAGGTGAAGTCGGGGTAGGCGGCGACCAGTGCAGCGATGCGGTCGCGCTTGAGCGAGACGGGATAGTAGCTATTGAAATTGTCGATGCCGACGACCGATTCTCCGCGCGCCAGCAAGGCCTGCGCCACATGAAATCCGATGAACCCGGCCGCACCGGTAACAAGAACTGCCACTGTTATCTCCTGGCCCACAACCATTCCGGTGCAAACGGAAACTTGCCGCAGCGCCGACAAAGCAGTAGGTGTTTGGGCATTAGTTGAAAACCGTTAATCAATTGCTGACACGTCCGGAGTGGAAAATTCGTGAATTCGACGATGCTTGCTTCCATTCTGTTCGCGCTTGTCGTGTCGCTGGTTTTCGGGCGCAACGCCAGCGTCATCGGCCATAAGCTCGACGTTCTCGATTTTCCCGATACCGACGGTGGCCGCAAGCGCCACGAACTGGTGACGCCGATGGTCGGCGGCACCGCCATCGTGCTGTCGTCGCTGTTTTCGACCTTTGCCGTCTATTGGTTCGGCGAGGGTATCGGGCCGTCGCTGCAGCAGACGCTGCTGGGCTTCGCCATTGCGGTGTTCCTGATGTTTGCCATCGGTTTTGCCGATGACCGGTTCGGGCTCAGCCCGGCAATGCGCTTGGTGCTGTCATCGATCGTGTTCCTGCTGACGGTCATGAATGTCCCCGATTTCAACCTGTCGGTCCTGCGCTTTGCCGGACAACAGGGCGTTTGGCTCGTTGGCGCCGGCGGTGCGGCATTCGTGCTGCTGTGCCTCGTCGGCCTGCTCAATGCCGTCAACATGGCCGACGGCAAGGACGGTATCGTCATCAGCATGGGGCTGGTGTGGACGTTCGTGCTGGCGTTCCACCTGCCGCAACCGATGCTGCCGATTCTGGCCGCTACCGGCGTCGCGCTGGCGGTGATGCTGTGGTTCAACATGCGGCAGCATCTGTTTGTCGGGGACGCCGGCAGCTATGCGATTTCGACGCAATTCGGCCTGCTCGCCATCTATGCCTACAACCATGACTTCGCGGTGATGCGTGCCGACGATGTCGCGGTGATGTTCGCGATTCCCGTTTATGACACGATCCGGTTGATGGTGGCGCGCAAGCTCGGCGGCCGTTCGATGTTCGAAGCCGACCGTGACCATTTGCACCACCACCTGCATCGCAGCTTCGGCTGGCCGCGCGGCCTATTCATCTATGTCGCGATGGTCGCCGTGCCCAACATCCTGGCGCTCGCTTTGCCCGGCACCGGCCTCATTTGGCTGGTGGCCGCAGCGTTTGTCTATGGCTTCGTGCTGTGGATTACGCGCTATACCGCGCCGCGATTTGCCGAATAGCGCACGCTTCGGGCTTGCCATTTCACTGCCGGCGTCCTAGGTCGCTCGCCTGTTGTTGGGGCGTCGCCAAGCGGTAAGGCAACGGCTTTTGATGCCGTCATTCGCAGGTTCGATCCCTGCCGCCCCAGCCAAGCACCGGTTTTACCCAGCCAAGACCCGCATTTCCCGAGGAGAGCCCATCTAGGGCCGTCTCCTAGCCACCTCCGATTGGCCACGATTGTAGCCAGTCGATGTGGGGAATGACCATGCCGAAGATCGCAAATGTCGAACGCAGGGGTGCCACATATTGGTGGCGCCGGCGCGTAAAGTTGGCAGTTCCAAACTTCGATCCTAAACCTCTGATATTGGCAGTCAGCCTGCGCACGAAGGAGCCGTCCGTGGCCCGCCACCGTGCAGCATCGCTCACCGCGCACAGTGAGGAACTCAGGATGTCGTTTCAGCAGCAGGTCAAAACGGGCCGCATCGCGACGGATGATTGTCAGCGCATCATGCAAGCCGAAATCAGAGCCTATCTTTCCAAGATCGAAGGGCTGCATTTCGGTTTTCAACTCACTGACCTGGGCGAGATTGACCGCAATGTCCGGATAGGGACCGACGCGTTGCGCGAGCTGTTCGGCGCGATAGCGCGGGACGGCTTCACAAAGGACCTTGCGGCCGGGCGAGCGCCAAAGACCCAATTTCCCGGTGTAAGTCGGGAAGTACGTAAAGTGATTGCCGAGGCGCTCAAGTCCAGCCCCGACTTGGGAAATGGGATGCTGGATGCCGGGAGAGAGCTTCTCGATGCCCTGGGCTATGCGGTAACGCCGCATCAGTTGGCCGAAGGCAGACAACTGGCATGCAGAGCACGGGTCGAAGCCGTTCAACTTTTTCAAGATGGATGGACTGTCGAGCGTCTTGACGCTCAGCCCAATGACTTGGCGGAAACGGTGGCCACCAGTCCCCCCTACAAGTCGCAAGAGCCAGTCGAAAACGACGATGCATCGTCAGAAAGCGTGGTGTGCAATGAACCGGAAGTCGCCGTTGCGACGACGGAAGAAGTTCACGGGGACGCACCTGGGGAAGAGTTCTCGCTTTCAGCATTGTCACCGTCGCAAGCCGCCGACGAATATATGCGCGCCAAGCCGAAAACCGGTGGAGATTCGGACCTGAGCCGTGGGGAGTTCAAGCGCAAAAAGTCCGAAGCAAAGATCAAGGTGTGGGGCGAAAGCGCCAGACGGCAATTCAGGGTCGCGGCTTACCTGCTGGAGAAGTCGATGGTAGGTCGGCCGCTTGCCTCGATGCAGCAGTCTGACTTGCTGGCCCTGTATGACCATTTTACGCGATTGCCAGCCAACCATCACAAATCGCCTCGACATGAAGCCATGACGCTCGAGGCGATTTGTACGGATGCCAAGGCAACTGCCACCCAACCAGATGTCAAGCCTTCCATCGGTCTCAGCGTCGACACTGTGAATCGTCACATGTTCAATTTGCGACTCGTTTGCGACTGGCTCGCCAAGAAGGTGCCCATGGCGGCCCTCGACTGGACCGATGTTACCTTCGAGCGTCCGGATCACGATACGCAGAATGACCGTGACGGCTATTCGGTCGAGCAGGGGCGTGAAATCTTCCATCTCCCGATCTGGACTGGCTGTCTTTCGCTTGCCCACCGCCTGAAGGCGGGCATCGAGTTGTGGCATGATGCAGCATTTTTTGTGATGCATATTCTTTGGTACTCTGGCGCGCGTCGAGAGGAGGTATGCA
>CALDHQ010000470.1 GCA_937894055.1 uncultured Polymorphobacter sp. | reverse complement strand
CCCGCCGATGTGGAACAATGGCATCACCGCAGCGCTGACCATGTCGTATGACGCCGCCGCCGACGCGACCATGCCGGCAAAGGCGAAGTGGCATTGCTGATGGCTGAAGGTGACGCCCTTCGGCGTGCCGGTGGTGCCCGACGAATACATGATCATGCACAGGTCCTCGCCGGCCTGCGCGACCTGTTCGGTGACCGGTGTCGCGGCGGCAATCGCGGCCTCGAACGCGCTGGCGCCGCCCGACGCGTCGAGCGCAATCCAGTGCGCGACCCTGGTCATCGGCTGCAGCGTCGCCTGCACCTGCGCCAGGCTGGTGTCATAGAAGAACACCTTGGCGTCGCTGTCATTGACCATGAACGCCAGCTCGTTCGCGGTCAGGCGGAAGTTGAGCGGCGTGTAAATGAGGCCAATGCGCCAGCACGCAAACTGCACGTCGAGCATATCGCTGCTGTTGAGCGACAGCATCGCCACGCGGTCGCCGCGGATGCAGCCCAGTGCCGCCAGATGACCGGCAATGCGCCCGACACGGTCGTGCATGACAGCATAGCTGTGGCGCCGGCCGCTATGCAGGTCGATCGTCGCCAGCTTGCCGGGGAAATGCGCGGCGCCCTGCGCGATCCAGTCGATGACGGCACTCGTTGCCGCCGGCGCGCCGGATTTATTCTTCATGACGCTTCCCCTCCTCCGCCGGCGCGGTCGCGCGCCGCTCGCGGTTGCAGCCGTTTTTGCCGAAATCAGGGACAGGGGCAAGCGCCGGCGCGGTTCCGGGCACGTGCGTCGCCCGCAGCCGAATTTCGACTCGCACGACTCGGCAAAATTCGATATGGTTAACAATGCGTTTCGACCTAGACACAGATCCCCAATGTCGGACGCAGGGGTCGGATAACGCTGGCGTGTTTCGCGCTAAGCCCGTGTTGGACTTTGCCATCGGACCGTGAAGGTCGCGAGACTGTGCCAGTGAGCAAGTGACTTTGCGTGTTCGACCGAACGCGGAAATGGTCTCCGTGTTGCCGCGAGCGCGCCGGGTTGCAGTTCAACCTTGAGCACGGGAGTGATCAGAAATGGCAACACGTCCAGGCATTGAAATTCGTTTTGTCGGTCTCGGCAGCAACGAGAAGGCGCCACCAACGGCGCTCTATGCGCTCGATGCGCGCGGCGGCATGAAGAAGCTCGCCGTCGTCGACAATGGCCGGCTGGGAATCGATCCCGGCCAGTTGAAGGGGCTACAGCTGGCCATTGGCCCCGATGTCCCCGATCCCAAAGTCATCGATCCCGAAAGTCTGCTGCGCTACCGCGGAGACCAGGTCATCGATGACTGGTCCAAGCGCGGCATCCTGCTGCCGCAGGACCGCTGGTCGCTGCTGATCAGCGAATATCTGTGCGTCAGCGGCCGCGTCCGCAAATGCCGGCCGTGGTGGTACGACCGCTTCGCCGCGCAGGCCGCCTACCAGCCCAAACTCGGCGCGGCGCGGACGCTGTCGATGCGCAACCCCGCGCTGTCGGCCTCGGCAGTTTCGGCCGCAAACAAGGCGCTGGGCAATAGCGCGTTCGACAATGTCGCAGTGCTACGGCGCTGCGTGCCACTGTGCGACGGCGTGGTGGAAGTGTTCGAGCGCCACTGCTGTTGCACGCGCTTCGTCTATGACGACCTGATCGACCGGCTGCGCGACATTCTCGACCGCATCCCGATCGAAATCGACTGGCCGTTCCCGCCGGGGCCTGACCCTGATCCGCGTCCGTGGGACCGGTTGCGGCCGCGTGTTGCCGATGCAGGCGCCGCAATTGGGCGCGGGCGCATCGACGCGCTACGCAACGCGACCGCGACGCGCCGGCCGCTGGCGGCCCGATCGATCGACGGCGGCGGAATCAAGGCGGCGGCGGGCGAAACCTTCGTCTCCGAACGCATTTTCGATGACTATCAGGCGCTGCTCAATCTGACGCCCGACGCGGCGGAAGCCTATGTCCGCGCCCGCCCCTACCTCACCGGCTACATCTGCAACTGCACGACCCGCAAGGTCGGCGAAGTCGCCATTGGTCCCGGCGGGCGCTTCGACTTCTGCTATTCGCGCCCGCTGCAGTTCGTTTCAACGCAGCGCAATTGCTTCACCACCTATGCCTACCGCGTCAAACAACAGTTCGGGCCGTTCTGGATCACCGTCTATGACGGCGTATCGGGCCACGACTATTTCGCGCAGGGCGAAACTGCCGACCTCGTCACCACCAACCCGCAAGCGCGCCCGTGCGCCGATGGCCCCGAACCGCCCGATCCGGGTGACGGCACGGCGTTCGTCATGCTGGAACATGTCACCGGCGCTGGCACGCACCACTACAACTTCCCGGTGCAGAACGGCCTGTCGCGCGTCGGACCACTGGCGACCGACTCCGGCCTGTACGACTTCGCCGGCCAGCCCGATGCACCCTGGGCGACGACACTCGGGCTGCGTCTATGGGTGTCGCCGCAGCTCGAAGGTACCGTCGCCTACTACCGGTTCAAGGCCCTTGCGGTCGACGCCATGGGCAGTCCGGTCGGCAGCCCGACGACGCTCGACAATCCGGTGGCGTGGTCGCGCTATATCGTGGTGCCGGGCGACATCGTCACCACCTCGACCAGCCTCGCGGCGCTGCCCGCCGATGTCGGCGGCGAAGTCGGGCTGTTCGCGGTGCCCTATTGGTCGGGTGGCATGATGTGGCTGTCGGGCCAATACCACCAGCTGTGGGACACCACCCGCTTCGCCGATGGCCGCTACATGCTGACCATCGAGCTGTTCGGTCCGAACGGCGTCCGCATCAAGCCCGGCGGTGCACCGGCGAGCGATCCGGGCAACGCCAAGCCGTTCCAGTTCCGCGTCTGGGAGGCCCCCGACGATACCGCGAACGTGCCGTTCGCCGATTGCGCGCACGTCTTCCACATCAACAATACGCCGGTCGTCGGCGACATTGTCGATCTGCGCAAGGACGGTGCGGCCGAGCAGGTTATTGATGCTCAGCCCGATGTCTTCAACCATAATCTGGAGACCGTGCCTCGGCTCTATCTCAAGATCCGCCCGGGCGCGCGCTACTATCATTCCTTGCGCCTGCTCGAACGCGTCAAGGCCGGCACCCACATCCGCCTGGCCTGCCAACTCCGGCCGCTCACCGACATATCCATCGAGCCGCTGATTCCGGTTGGCGGCGACCCCATGCGCGCCATCGCGCAACCGGAGCGAATCAGCGGGGAGGAGCGTGAAATCTGCGTGCTCTTCGCCGACCTGCGCGGCTTTACCCGCATGTCCGAAGGTCGGTTGTCGTTTGACGTGGTATTCCTGCTGAACCAGTTTCTGGGCCGCATGGCCGAGGCGCGCGCCGTCGCAAATGCCGACTCCAGCGTCTCGTGACTGGCGCGCAGCGCCGTTCGGGCCTTCAGCTCCGTGATCTTCGGAACGGTGATCACGAACAAGGTCCCCATGATCGCAACGACCATGAGGACTTCGGCAAGCGTGAACCCGCGAGGGCGGGATGAGGGCAGCGTATTAAGCACAGGTCATGAAGAGTGTCGGCAGCAGACGATCGAATCCTGAGTCGCGTTTCGTCCCAATCTTTGCCGTTTCGCACATGGCTCATCAGCGGTGTCTGCTCTCGGATGAACGAGAGGAACCGACTGTCACTTTCCTGATTTGTGAATGATCAGACGCGCCCCGATCGGTCCCGTCTCCGGCGGGGACTAGCCTTCGATCAGCTCCAGCCGGAAGCGGTTCCAGCTTCGGGTCCGCTCGATCTCGTCGAGCGCCGCGCGGGCGGCGGGAGGGAGCGGCGCGGCATCCGGATCATGCCGAGGCGACGTGAGCGCGCGGTCGCCATCACGGGCGATCTTGCAGCCCGGGTTCAGCACGCCCGACGGATCCGCCGCGTCCTTCACATGGGCGAATGCCACCCGCGCTTCGAGCCCCCACACGCGGTCCATCAGCGGCGCGCGCAAGCGACCGTCGCCGTGCTCGCCCGACATCGACCCGCCGTAGCTCGCGACCAGCGCCGCCGCCGCATCAAAATAGTCCCCGATCAGCGTCACGAAGTCGTTCTTCAAGTACATTTCCTGCAGC
>CALDHQ010000469.1 GCA_937894055.1 uncultured Polymorphobacter sp. | reverse complement strand
CGGTCTTCAACCCGGCCGTAGCCGCGGACGGGACCCTTTCGTTCTTGGGCAGGATCAGCGTCAGCGGCCCCGGGAAGAAGGCCTCGATCAGTTCCGGACTCTGGAACACCTCCTTCATCGCCCCCATGATCCCGCGGCGCTGCCCGCTGGCGGCCGTCGGCAGGGTCGGCGAGACCAGCACCACCGCGCCCACTCGTCGCGGCGCGCGCGCCTTCAGCCAGTCGCCGCGCCGCACCGCCGCATCCGCCGCGGCGGCGCCACCAAGACGGGCGGCTATCGCTGATCGTGGCCCCGCCCCTCCTCCGCTTCCGCCGCTTCAGCACCCGCCTGCTGGTGATCGTGCTGGGGCTGCTCGCCGCCGCGCTGCTGAGCACCTACCTGCTGGTCACGCGGGCCAACCAGGCCAATGCCATCGCCCACATCGAGAGCCGGCTCGCCGGCGACGTGAAGGTGTTCTGGGCCTCGATTGATTTCCGCAAGCGCTTCTTCGTCGAGGGCGCCAAGGTCGTGAGCCGCGACTGGCCCATCCGCACGCTCTACCTGCAGCCGCAGCTCGACCTCAAGACCCTCCGGACGACCATGGAGAGTTACGCCGCGCGCCTCAACGCGCCGGTCTTTGCCACGTTTGACGTCGACGGCGCGATGCTGGCCAAGGCGATCCGCGAGGCCGGACTCAAACCCCGCCTGTACGCCGGCTCCAGCATCGGCGCCATGATCGCCGCCGCCGCCGCGAGTGGCCGCAGCGTGGACGAGCTCACCGAGCGGGCGCTCCGGTTCCGGCGTCGCGACCTGTTCCGCATCAACCACGTCGGCATGCTGATGGACCGCATGCTCTCGCGCTCCATCTACCTCGAGTCCCCGCTGCGCAGCCTGTGCGACGATCTGGTGGCCGAGGGCACCTTCGAGGATCTCGAGACACCGTTGCTGGTCACGGCGGTCGACATCGAACGCGGCATTCCGCTGGTGTTCGGGCGTCCGGGGTTCCGCGACGTACGGGTGCGCGACGCCGTCTATGCGTCGTGCGCGCTGCCCGGCTTCTTCCCGCCCGGCGTGGTAGGCGAGCGCCTTCACCTTTCGTGAATGGAGGAATTCGGCCACCGACTCGGCCGACTTTCGGGCGATGCAGTACACGATGCCGCTCTCGTGCTCCCGCTTGCGGATAAAATCGATGATCTGCTTCGAGGGCTGGTCCTTCGGGATGACGCGATAGGTGAGATTCGGACGATTGAAACTCGCGACGAAGATCTGCGTGTCGCGCAACTTCAGGTGCTTGATGATATCGTCGCGCACGCGCCCGGTCGCGGTCGGCACTTCGATCTTGGCGCCGAGCACGATGGTCACGCCGTGCGCGCGGTGCTGCGCTTCGTAGAAGCGCGACACCGGCTCGCCGGCGACACGCGCCAGCACGCGGTCCATGGCTTCGAGCACGGTGACATGCTTGCCCGCCTTCGACAGCACCGCCGCAGCCTCCAGCCCGATATAGCCGCCACCGACGATGATGATGTTGGTCGCGGTTTCAGCCTCGGCGCGCAGCGTATCGACATCGGCGCGCGTGCGGATGACGTGGACACCGGCAAGGTCGCCGCCCGGCACCGGCAAGGCGCGCGGCGGCCCGCCGGTGGCCCAGACGAGGTGGCGATAACCCAGCGTAACGCCGCGATCGGTGGTGACGCTGTGCGCGGCCGCGTCGACGGCGGTGACGCGCTCGCCGAGCCGCAACTCGATGTTGCGCGTCGTCCAGAAATCGGCCGGGCGCAACTGCAGCCGCTCGGCGGTTTTTTCGCCCGCAAGATAGTCCTTGCTCAGCGGCGGGCGTTCATACGGTGCATCGGGCTCGGCACCGATCAGCGCGATGCTGCCTTCGAAATTGGCCATGCGCAGCGACATGGCGACCTGTGCGCCCGCTTGGCCGGCGCCGACGATGAGCACGTCATATTGGGTCATGGTTCGTCTCCGTAAATTGCGACAAGCGCCGGTGCGTCCGCGCTGATGCGGCCGCGGTACATGCCCGGCGTATTGAATGACCAGCCGCTGCTGCCATCGGCACCGACCAGAATGACACCGCCTGCGCCGCCGAGTGCGCGCAGTTCATCGCGGACCACGGCATCGGCGGCGGCCTGCATGGTATCGCCGCGCAACCGCACGCGTGCACAGATTTCGGCAGCGACGGTTTCGCGGATGAAATACTCACCCGACCCGGTGGCCGACACCGCGCCGGCACGGTCATCGGCGTAAGTGCCGGCGCCGATGATGGGCGTATCGCCGATGCGGCCCCAGCGCTTGCCGGTGAGCCCGCCTGTCGAGGTTGCAGCAGCGACATGCCCGGCAGTGTCACGCGCCACTGCACCGACTGTGCCGTATTTCAGGCTGGCATCGAATTTGGCATCACCGCCGCCCGCTGCGCGCATGTCGACGAGCTGCTGCCAGCGTTCATCGGTGTGGAACCAATCGGGGCCAACTTGTTCGAGGCCGTAGTCAGCCGAAAAGGCGTCGGCGCCAACGCCCGACAACATCACATGCGGCGTCGCCTCCATGACGGCGCGCGCCACACTGACCGGGTTGCGTGACGCCGACAATCCCGCGACGGCGCCGGCCTTACGGTCACCGGTCATCACCGCCGCATCGAGCGAGGTTGTGCCCTCGGCGGTGAACACAGCGCCACGCCCGGCGTTGAAGTGCGAATCGTCTTCGAGGATGCGCACTGCCGCCTCGACGGCATCGAGCGCGCTGCCGCCACCGTCGAGTATCGCGGCACCCGCCGCCAGCGCCGCTGCAAGCCCGGCACGTGCGGCGACATCCTGTTCGGGCGGTGTAGATGTGCGCGTCATGATGCCGGAGCCACCATGGATGACAAGCGACCAGGCGGGGCGAGGCGAGGGGGTTTCCATGGCGCTTTCGATAGCGCCGCCGGCGGCTGCGTGCAAATCCGGCCGCTGCCCCGCACGCAAGGTTGACCGCCCCACGCCCCCTGACTATATGGCGCGTCTCGCGATGCGGTCTGACGACCGGCGCGGGCGTGGCGGAGTAGCTCAGTTGGTTAGAGCACGGGAATCATAATCCTGGGGTCGGGGGTTCAAATCCCTCCTCCGCTACCACTTCCTTCCAGATGATCGCGACGGGGTGGCCATGCCCGAATTCATCCTGCTGATGCATGACGACACGTTGCGCGACCCCGATGCAGCGCTGTGGGACACCTATTTCGCTGCGCTGCACGCGCAAGGCGCCTTTGCCGGCGGCAGTTCGATTGGCAGCGGCGTTGCGCTGCGCCAGGGGGCGACAGCTGCCCCGCTGACCACGCAGCTGGCAGGGTTCATCCGCGTCCGAGCTGCCGACCTGATGGCGGCGCAAGCGCTTGTGGCGGGCAATCCGGTTTACGAATGCGGCGGCACCGTCGAAGTGCGCGATCTGCCGCTCGATTAGGGGGCGAGGCCCGGGCATCCAGCGCAGTACTGGCGGCCATTGTAGCGTATGCTACATTCAGATATCGTCACGCCAACGCCACGGGGCTAAATACCGTGGCCTGCGCTGCGAGGGGATAAGGAATGTCGCTGTTTCGCCTGTTTCTGGCCACCTGCCTGCTGGTCATCGTCGGCTATACGTCGGTCACCATCGCCAATCACGGGCTTGGCCTGTTGCCGATCTTCTTCGGCGACATGGCGGCGATGACGTGGCCGGGGCAGTTCAACCTCGATTTCTTCGGCTTCCTGCTGCTGTCAGGGATTTGGGTTTCGTGGCGTCACCATTTCAGTCCGGCGGGTTTGGTGCTGGGGCTGGTCGCGGTGTTCGGCGGCATGCCGTTCCTGTCGGGCTATCTGCTGTTCCACAGCTTCAAAACCAACGGCGACATCAAGGCGTTGCTGCTCGGTGAAACCCGCGCCCGGCAGGTCTGACTGGCGAAGTGACGGTGGCGCAAAGCCGGCAGTGCGGCTAGCCTGACGGGCAACGCTTTGTTGCCATACGGGGATGCCGCCATGCCGGACCATGTTTCAGGGAAATCGATCGTCATCACCGGCGCCGGCAGTGGCTTCGGCCGTCTGGTTGCGGGCAAGGCGGCCGCACGCGGCGCCAAAGTCACGCTGGGCGACATCAACGCCGCCGCGCTCGACGCCGCGGTTACGGAAATCCGCGCGCAGGGCGGCACCGCGCAAGCCGTGGTCACCGACGTCACCGACCTTGCCGCGATGAAGGCGCTCGTCGCCGCAGCCGTCACGAACCACGGCGGCATCGATGTCATGGTCAACAACGCCGGCGTCATGCCGCTGGCGTTCTACGCAGACCACGCCGCTGCCTATGACGCCTGGGTCCGCTGCATCGACATCAATTTCAAGGGCGTGCTCAACGGCATGGTCGCAGCCTATGATGCGATGATCGCGGCCGGGCAGGGCCAGATGGTCAATGTCTCGTCGATCTACGGCAACTATCCGACCGTCGGCGCAGCGGTCTATGGCGCGACCAAAGCCGCGGTCAATGTGCTGGGCGAGTCGCTGCGGCTCGAAGCCCGCGGCAAGATCAAGGTGACCACGGTCAAGCCCACCGGCGTGTTCGGCACCGGTCTCGGCGGCACCGTTGTCAACGGCGAAGGCCTCGCCGGCATCCTCGGTGGCAATGCTGCTGCGGCGAACGAGGTGTTCGCCGGGCTTGTCGGCGGCACCATCGACCCGGCACGCGTCGACCCTGAAGGCATCGACTATGCCAATCTCGACCCGCGTTTCATCGCCGATGCAATCATCTACGCGATCGACCAGCCCTGGGGCGTGTCGATCGGCGAGGTGACCGTGCGCGCCGCCGGCGACTATTATATTTTGTGAGGTCACCGCAGTGGCGCGCGCGGCGGATTGGCTCTAGCCTGCGGAAACGCGGCGTTTTGCGCGGTTGAACGGGGGGTAGGGCATGGTGCCATTGTTGCTGGGCGCGCTGGCGCTGATCGGGCTGGTCTATGCGTCGGTGCTGGTCCGCACGGCGCGTGCCAAGGGGGCGTTCGGCTTTGGCGCCGAAGGCGTGGCGCTGGGCGCGATCACCAACTTCTTCGATACGCTGGGTATTGGTTCATTCGCGCCGACCACGGCGTGGATCAAGCTGCGCAAAATGGTGCCCGACAGCTATCTGCCCGCCGTGCTCAACGCCGGCCACGCCTTGCCGACCGTCGCGCAGGCGCTGGTGTTCATCACGCTGGTCGAGGTCGATCCGATGCTGCTGTTCGCCTGCATCGTCGCGGCCGTCATCGGCGCGCTGGTCGGGGCGCCGGTGGTGACGCGGATGCCGGTGCGGCTGGTGCAGTCGATCGTCGGTGTCGCGCTGCTGATCGCGGCCGCGCTGTACGCCATGACCAACCTCGGGCTGATGCCACCGGGCAGCGACGCACTGGCGCTGCCGCCGGCACGTTTTGCGGGCGCCGTGGCGGCGCATTTCGTGCTGGGTGCGCTGATGACCGCGGGCATCGGGCTCTATGCGCCGTCGCTGGTTCTGCTCAGCCTGATGGGCCTCAACCCCAAGGCGGCGTTCCCGATCATGATGGGCGCCTGCGCGTTCCTGATGCCGTCGAGCGGCTTCCGCTTCCTGAAGTCGACGCGCATCGATTACAAGCTGGTGCTGTCTCTGTCGCTCGGCGGCATTCCGGCGGTGCTGCTGGCGGCCTATGTGGTCAAATCATTGCCGCTCGAGGCGTTGCGCTAAGCGCGTGGCCGCACTCCGCGCGGCTTGGTCACACGTTGTTACCTGTCAATTCGCCTCGGAGGAGAGCGACTGCGCAGAGCACGCTGAGAGCGGTCTTTTGCGCACCTGCTTCGCTGCCTTCGCAGTGACCACGCGCAGCACCCTCATGAACACCACCAAGTCGGCCCCGAGCTTCTTTCTGCATCTCCGCGGCATCAGCGCGCGTTTCTTTCCGGCCTCGTTGAACCAGGCGGTTCGCCTGATGTGTATGGTTT
>CALDHQ010000468.1 GCA_937894055.1 uncultured Polymorphobacter sp. | reverse complement strand
CTGCTGCTGGCGCTGCGACTGTTCCGGCGGCGCGGCGCGGAGACAAAATCATGACCCCACTCGTCGTCAGCCTCGCGGCGGTCGCGCTGCTCGCCGCCTTGATTGCCGGGCTGATGCTGCGCGGCAGCTGGCGGCAGCGTCCGCGCGTCATTGCCGTGCTCGGCGCCCTGGCGCTCGGCGTCGCCGGCTATCTGGTGGCAGGGCGACCCGACTTACCCGCCGTCCCGGCACCGCGCCCCGAAGCCGACCGCGCCTCGACCACCGAATTCGAAGCCGCGCGGCAGGCGCTGCTCACCAACTCGGGCGATGTCGGTGCCTGGCTGACCTTTGCCGACGCGCTGACCCGCGAAGGCCGCACCGAAGACGCGATTTCAGGGCTGCAGGTCGCGCTAAGCGCGATGCCCAACGATGCCGACCTATGGGTCGGCCTGGGCCAGGCGATGATGATGCACGCCGGCGGCATGGTGACCCCGGCGGCGCGGCTGGCGTTCGACAATGCCAGCAAGCTCGCCCCCGAAAATCCGGCGCCGCGCTACTTCCTCGGGCTGGCGTGGCTGCAGGCCGGTGACGCCAAGGCGGCGCTGCGCGAGTGGCAGACGCTGCGCGACAGCAGCCCGTCGGACGCGCCGTGGCTGCCCGACCTTGATGCGCGCATCAAGGCGGTGACGGCGATGATTGCGGCGGGGGGCTGAAGGTTTAGGAGCCTCCGGCGGGCAGGGACTTGTCCCTGCACCCCATTGTTACCCGCGACCAATACCCACCCTCGGTCCTTGCAGCACCGGCAGCAATCGGGTGCAGGCGTCACGCCTGCCCGCCGGAGGTCCTTTCAAACAATCAAAGGGCGCCCGCACCGAAGTGCGGACGCCCCTGATAGCTTGCTCTGCGCCGCGGCTTAGAAGCGCGTGCGGATCGTCGCGCCGAACAGGCGGGGTTCGGAAACGAAGTTGCCGAACAGCGTCGTTGCCGAAGCGGCGAGGCCCTTGGCGACGAGGCCCTGCGAGCCCGAGCCCTGGACCGGCGTGTTGAACGTCACCTGGTTGTAGTTGACGTTGAAGATGTTCTGCGCCCAGAGCTCGAGCGACCAGCGGTCCTTGGCACCGTTGATGCCGACGCGTGCATTGACCACGACCACGCCCTGCGTTTCCTTTTCGGGGAATAGATCCGAGCCTGAGTTGAAACCCGACTGATAGCGGAAGTCGGCATAGGCGAGCGCGGTCATGTCGGTGCCGGGGATCGGCGGCGTCCAGGTCGCCGACCCGGTCATGACATACTTCGGTGCGTTCGACAGGTTCTGCCCGGGCAGCAATGCCAGCTCTGGGTTGGGCAAAACGGCGTTGGCGTTGGGGTTGCCCGGAAATGCGACCAGCGGTGCCGAGCTGACGATCTGCTGGTCATACTTGGCGTCGGCATAGGTGAAGCCGCTGCTGACCTGGAATGTATCGGTCAGGTAGACGGCGGCTTCGAGTTCGATACCGCGCGTCGAAACGCCCGACTTCATGTTGTCCGGGGCGCACTGGCCGGTGCTGTTGATGGCGTCGGCATTGAGACCGTTGAGGTCGTCCTTGCAGGCCTGGATGTTGGCCACGATGAACGCCAGCCCGTTGAAGGTGTTGAGCTGGAAGCCGCTGAAGGTCGAGTAGAACAACGCTGCGTTGAGGTTGAAGCTGTGACCGTTGAACTTCGCGCCGATTTCATAGGCGTTGACGGTTTCAGGCTCGAACTCGAGCTGCGTGATGTTCGGGCTACCGGTGATCAGCGCCGCGCGGTCGAGGTTGTAACCGCCCGCCTTGTAGCCGCGCGCATAGCTCGCATAGGTCATCAGCTGCTTGTTGAACTCATAGCTCAGCACTGCAGTGCCCGACCAGGCGCCTTCGCTGATTTCGCCGCTGTAGATGCCGTTGACGCGGCTGTTGATCGCGCAGGGCAGCGCGTTCAAGGCCCGGTACGGCGATGCCGAGATCGCCGTGCAGAAGCTGTTGTTGGCGAGCAGGTTGGCATCGAGCGACTTGGTTTCGTGCGTGTAGCGGATACCGGCGGTCAGCGTCAGCTTGTCGGTGATGCTGAACTCGTCGTGGGTGAACAATGCCCAGTTGTTCGAGTTTTGCGCATAGGTATCCGACACGATGCCGGTGCCGTTCATCGACGGCTGGCCGAGCGCCAGGCCGATGGCGTCGTAGCTCAGCCCCGTCGCGGCAATCAGCCCGTTGGCATATTGCTGGTACTGGTTGCCGTACTTCAGATCGTCGAACGTGTTGAGCTTTTCGTTGGCGTAATAGCCGCCGACCAGCCAGTTGAGCTTGCCCTCGAAGGCCTCGCCCTGGAAGCGCAGTTCCTGGCTGAAGGTCTTGAACTCGTTGGTCGCCGCGGTGCGGTACAGGATATCGACGTTGTTGAAGTCGCTGTCCTGGCCGCGCGTCAGCTTCCAGTCGCGATAGGCGGTGATCGAGGTCATGTTGACCTCGCCGAAGCTCCAGTCGATCTGGCCCGAAAAGCCCCAGTCGGTGACGTCGGAATTATAGGTGCGGCCCGGGGTGATCGAGGTCTTACGCGAATAGGGCGTATCGGTGATGATACCGCCGAGCGCCGGGCTGCGCAGCAGGTTGATGACGCTGTTGGTGCCGCTGATCTGCAGATTGCCCTGGGCATCGCGCGTTGCGGTTTGCGCCGGGCTATAGTCCGAAGCGCAGCATTCTTCCGACCGGCTGCTATAGTCGCCGATCAGCAGGATGCTGACATCGTCATTGGGTTCGACCAGCACCTTGCCGCGCAGCAGCCAGCGGTCGCGGTTGTTGACGTCGCGGCCGTCGATGACGTTTTCGATGAAGCCGTCGCGCTTGAAGTATACACCGTCGAGGCGCGCGGCGACCTTGTCGGTGATGCCACCGGTGACGCCGCCTTCAAGGCGGATGGCGTTGTAGTTGCCGTAGCTGGCGCTGGCGTAGCCGCCGATATCGAACTTGGGGCGCAGCGTGGTGATGCTGATCAGACCGGCCGACGCGTTGCGGCCGAACAGCGTGCCCTGCGGACCGCGAAGCACTTCGATGCGCTCGACACCGCCGAGTTCGGACAGGCCGACGCCGGTGCGCGACCGGTAGACGCCGTCGATGAAGGTGGCGACCGAGCTTTCGAGGCCGGGGTTTTCACCGACGGTGCCGATACCGCGGATACGCGCGGCGCCCGAGGTTTCGGCCGAAGCCGACGACACCAGCAGCGACGGCGACAGCTGGTTGAGCGCGCGGATATCGACCGCGCCCGAATTGCGCAGCTGGTCGCCGGTGACAGCCGACACGGCGATCGGCACTTCGCTCAGCGTCTGGCTGCGCTTGGTGGCGGTGATGATGATGTCGCCCTGGTAGTTGCCGGTGGAATCGGGCGTCAGTGCGTCCTGCGCATCGGTCGGCCGCGACGAGTTGGTGGCAGGTGCGTCGCCAGCAGTCGATTGCGCCAATGCCACACCCGGCATGGCAAGCAGACACACAGACGTCAAAAGAATACGCTTCATGATCTTCTCCCCTAGGACTTCGCCACCAGCGCTACCGCTGGTTGTTGCGGCAACCATTACGTTAACACTGGCAGACGGGCAAGGCGTCGGCATTGTCGCGGCGGTTGACGTAAACGGCAGTGTTGCAGTCCCGCATCACTTGAACCGACTTGCCTCTGGTCGCCACGATGGCCATGGTCGCCAAGCAAACAAACTTGGCGGAGAGCGACAGTGGCACGACTGGCAGGCAAGATCATTCTGGTAACCGGGGCGGCATCGGGGCTGGGCGCCGCCATGTCGACGAAGTTCATCGCCGAGGGCGCGCGGGTATTGCTCACCGACATCAATGCCGTCGGCGCCGCTGCCAAAGCCGCCGAGCTTGGCGCCAACGCCGCGTCGTTCGGCCATGACGTCACCGATCCGGCGCAGTGGGAAGCCGCGCTGGCCTATGCCGAAGAAACCTTCGGCGGGCTGCATATCCTCGTCAACAATGCCGGCGTCGGCGACGGCGGCACGGTCGAGGAAACCAGCTTCGAAACCTGGCACAAGGTGCATCGCATCGATCTCGACAGCGTGTTCTACGGCTGCAAGCTGGCGTTGCCGCTGATGGCTGCCACTTGCGCGCGCGACAACCAGCACGGCTCGATCCTCAACATAAGCTCGATCGCCGGCGTCATCGCCGGCCACAACATGGCGGCGTACAACTCGGCGAAGGCCGGCGTCCGCCACCTGACCAAGTCGGTCGCGCTGCACTGCGCCAAGCGCCGCTACAACATCAACTGCAACTCGATTCATCCGGTGTTCGTCGACACGCCGATCCTCGACAATCTGACCGGCGCGATGGGCCGCGAGGAGGGGCTGGCCAAGCTTGGCCGGCAAGTGCCGCTCGGCCGCGTCGGCGAGCCCGACGATATCGCCTGGGGCGCGGTGTACCTTGTGTCCGACGAGGCGAAGTTCGTCACCGGGCACGGGCTGTTCATCGACGGCGGCATTTCGGCACAATAGCGTGGCGCTGACGTTCCTGTTGCTGTTCGGCGCCGGGCTGTGGGCCGGCGTGCAGAATGCGCTGGCGGGTGGCGGCTCGTTCGTCACGTTGCCGGCGCTGATCTTTGCCGGACTCGACCCGCGGCTGGCGAATATCACCTCGACGGTGGCGCTGTTTCCCGGGCAGGTGACCACGGGCTATGCGGGCCGGTCGCTGGTGGCCGATGCCGAACGACTGTCGTTCAAGGCGATGGCGATCATCACGCTGATCGGCGGCGTTGCCGGGGCGTTCCTGCTGCTGCAGACGCCGTCGAAGGTGTTTGCCGCGATGGTGCCGTGGCTGGTGCTCGGGGCCACCGGGCTGTTCGCGTGGAGCAGCTTCGGGCCCAAGCCGCATGCGCAAAGCGTGCCACCGCCGGCATGGGTGTCGGGGCTGATCCAAGCCGCGATTGCCATCTACAGCGGCTTTTTCGGCGGCGGCGCAGGGATCATGACGCTCGCGGCACTGACGCTGGCACGCATGCCGGTGCGCAATGCCGCCGGCACCAAGAACGTGCTGGTGTCGCTGTCCAACTTCACCGCGACTTTAGTGTTCGTGTTTTCGGGAACGGTAGCCTGGGCTTATGCGTTGGCCATCGGCAGCGGCTCGATGATCGGCGGCTATGTCGGCGCGCATGCCTTGAAGCATCTGCCGGCGATGGTGCTCAAGGTCGGCGTCGTGGTTATCGGCATTGCGCTGACCATCGGGCTGTTTCTGCGCGGCTGAAAAGCGTATTCTCCTGCGATTGATCGCGGGAGGCAGCGATGACAGTCCGGACACCTTGGCACCTGTGGGTCATCGGCGTGATCGCTGTGCTGTGGAACGGCATGGCGGCGGTCGATTTCACCGCCACTGCGACACAATATGAGCCGTATATGGAAAGCGTCGCGCAGGCGGTGAAGGATCACATCTATTCGCTGCCGACATGGACGTTCGCGGTCTGGGGTATCGCGACCTGGGCGGGATTGATCGGCAGCCTGTTGTTGCTGCTGCGCCGCGCCTCGGCAGTTTCGCTGCTGGCGCTGTCGCTGGCGGGCGCAGCGGGGATGCTGCTGGTCGCGTTCATGTACCCTGCGCCGGGCGGCGGCATCGGCCTAGCCGTCGGGATCGTCGCGGTCGCGGCATTGCTGCTGATCTACGCGGTGGCGATGCGCCGGCGCGGCGTGCTGGCCAAGCACGGCATCGCGTCGAAAACGGTGAGGCCGGCCGGGAGCGGTGCCCAGACCGGCCGGTCACGGTTGAAGATGACAATCTGTGGCACGAAAACCGCGGGGTCATCGAGCGAGCCGGCATAGATGGTGTGATCGGTGTCGGTGCCGACAATGCCGCCAAACACCAAGCTGCCGCAAACCGGACAGAAGTTGCGCACCGCGTCGCCCCCGCGCGCCGAGATCGGAAGAGCGTCGTGTAGGGAAAGAGTGTCTTCGCCTGTGTAGA
>CALDHQ010000467.1 GCA_937894055.1 uncultured Polymorphobacter sp. | reverse complement strand
TCTGGCGTCGGATGTGATGGCACCGACCCAACATATGGGTGCAGGGGCAAGCCCCTGCCCGCCGGAGGCCCTTAACCCACCAACTCCAAAAACCACTCCGCAATCTCCGCCCCGCGCGTCTCTTGCGGGAAATGCCCGGCGCCCGGTAGCAGCGTGAAGCTGGCCTGCGGGAACTGCGCCGCCCAGGCGCGGCCCCAGTCTTCGGTGAAGACGTCGTCGCCGTCGCCCCAGATGAAATCGATGGGCTTTTGCCAGCGCGCCAGTGCGGCGAAGTCGCGGGCCTGGGCTGCGGCGTTGCCGCCTTCGGGGTTGTCGAACGGCAGGCTGAGCGGGAAGCGGCGCGGCCCGGCGTGGCCGGCGTGGCCCAGCCCGGCGTAGGGGGCGGCGTAGCCGGCGCGGACGGCTTCGCCGGCGGCATCGGTCGGGATTGGGGTGCCGCTACCGACGAGCGCCATCAGGTCGGCGGGTTTGGCGTGGGCCGTCGGCAGCAGCATGAAAGTGCCAAGGTCAAAGGTATCGGGGACGTTGCGGCCGAAAAAGCCGTTCGGCTGCCAGCCGGCGTTCCAGTCGCGCAGGCCCTGGGTGTAGCTGTAGCCGTCGTGGTGCAGCCAGGTGTTCATCACCACCAGCCGCGCGAAGCGGTCGGGCATGGCGACGGCTTGTGCCAGTCCGATCGGTCCGCCCCAGTCCTGCACGAACAGCGTGACGTCGGTGAGGTTGAGCGTTTCGATCAGCGTGCGGTGCGCGGCGGTGTGGCGCGCGATGCTGTACCAGCCGTCATCGACGGGCTTGTCCGAGCGCCCGAAGCCGAAATGGTCGGCGGCAATGCAGCGCCAGCCGGCTGCCGTCAGCCGCTTGATGATGTGGCGGTTGAGGAAGCTCCACGTCGGCATGCCGTGCATCAGCAGCGCGACGGGGCCGTCCTTGGGTCCGGCGTCGACATAGTGCAGCCGCAACCCGTCGATTCCGAGATAGTTCGGCGCGAAGTCATAGCCGTCGAGCCCCGCGAAATTGGCGTCGGGGGTGCGCAGATAGTCGACGCCGGCTGCGGTGGTTGGCATCAGCCCATGTTCCCTGTCGCCTTGAGGAAGTTCATCGTGTCGATCGGGCCGATCGGGCTGGTGTCGATGTCGATCAGCACGCGGTGGATCTTGCCGGCGAACGGGTTGGGGCCGGTGTAGCCCGCCGAAACCTGGTTGCCGACATCGGACCCGACGCTGAACGGGTCATAGCCGGGCGCCAGCAGGCAGCGTTCGAAGGTGTGCGTCGCGACCTGCGTGCCGTTGATGAACAGCGTGCCGCTGCCGTCGAACGGCCGCGCCGTCATTTTCTGGACGTAGCGCAATTTCATCCGGCCTTCGGGTAGCAGCCGGTCGGCGACGATCGATTCGCGGAACGGCAGCAGCGCGGTTTCGTAAATCAGCCGGCCCTTGTCGATCCACAGCACATAGCCGGCGTGGTGCGAGCCGTGCGCCAGCAGCACGCCGTTGCCACCACCTTTCGGGCGCTCGATATCGAGCTCGATGACGTGGCTGGCGCTGCAGACCGCGGGCGAGGCGTCATGGCCGAGGCGGTCGATCGGCGGGCGGATATCCCATTGCTTGCGGGCCGACCGCAATTTGTCCTGCGACAGCTTGATGATCAGCGCGCGGTCATCGAGCGGATAGACCTGATACTGGCGCGCTGCGGCTTCCCATTTGGCGACCATCGCCTTGACGAGGTCGGGGTTGGCGGCGGCGAGGTCGGTCAGCTCGTTGATTTCGTGCGACGTGTCGTAGAGTTCCCATTTGTCGCTGTCGAAGCTGCTGCCGCGCGTGTGGCGCGTCACCAGCCGCCACTTGCCGTCCTCATAGGCGCGGTTGCCGCCGAGTTCGTAATATTGCGACGTGCGCGTCGGGGCCGTGGCGTTGGCAAACGTCGGGACGATGCTGGCGCCTTCGAGCGGCTTGAGCTTCTTGCCCTGCCACGCGGCGGGGCGCGCGACGCCGGCGGCTTCGAGCAGCGTCGGATACAGATCGACGACATGGACGAACTGCGTGCGCACCGCGCCCTTGGCGGTCACGCGCTTGGGCCAGCTGACGATCAGCGGGTCCGATACGCCGCCGAGGTGGGCGTACTGCTTGTAGAGCCGGAACGGCGTGTTCGACACGCAGGCCCAGCCGCGCGGATAGTGCGGGAAGGTCGCATCGGTGCCCATGATGTCGTGCATCGCGGCCGCCTGCGGCACCGGCACCGGCCGGCCATAGGCGGAGGCAAAGACGTTGGGGGTGCCGTCATCGGTGCCTTCGGGCGAGCCGCCATTGTCCGACATGACGACGATCATCGTGTTGTCGCGGATGCCGAGTTCCTCGAGCGTCGCCACCAGCCGCCCGACATTGGCGTCGAGGCTGGTGATCGTCGCCGCATAGACTTCCATGTAACGGGCATTGATCTGCTTGCGGGCTGGCGACAAATCCTTCCAGGCATCGATCCCCTTGGGGCGCGGCGCGGGTCGCGCATTTGCAGGAATCAGGCCCATCTGCTTTTGCCGCCGCACGGTTTCGGCCTCGATCACATCATAGCCCGCATCGAACTTGCCTTTGAACCGCGCGATCCAGTCTGCCGGGGCCTGCAAGGGCGCATGAGCCGAGCCGGTGGCCAAATAGGCGAAGAACGGCTTGTTCGGCGCGGCCGCCTGCTGATTATGGATCCAGTTGATCGTTTCGTCGGCCAGCGCCTTATCCAGCACCCCGTCCTTCAGCGTGGGGATCGCGGCGGTACCGCGATAGAGCGCCGGGCTGAACTGGTTGGTTTCGGCGGCCATGAAGCCAAAGAAATGTTCAAAGCCAAGCCCAGTCGGCCACAGGTCGAACGGCCCTGCGGCAGACACTTGCGCTTCGGGTGCGTTGTGGTGCTTGCCGAACATTGCGGTATTATAGCCGTTCTGTTTCAGCACTTCGGCCACTGTCGCGGCGCTTCGCGGCATCAGATTGTTGTAGCCGGGATAACCCGTCGAAAGATTGGCGACGATGCCATTGCCAACCGCATGGTGGTTACGGCCTGTCAGCATCGCGGCGCGGGTGGGCGAACACACGGGGCCGCCGGCGTAGAATCGATCAAAGCGCAGGCCGTTTGCCGCCATCGCATCTAGGTGCGGCGTCTTGAGGATCGGGTGGCCGCGGTAGCCGGTCTGGCCCCAGCCCATGTCGTCGGCCATGACGAAAATGATGTGTGGCTTGTCGGGGGCGGTAGCGGCGGTGGCGGCGGCACCGTACCGGCCGGGAGTGCCGCTTCCTACTACTACCCGTCTGCTGCCGGCAGCGCCCAAGGCGCCGTTCTGGCCGGCGAGGCCGCAGCAGCCTCTCTCGTCGCCGTCGCCGAGGACCCGGCGTCGGACGAACCGATCCCTCCCGCCGCCTGCGCCGTCGTGCACGGCACCGTGCTGCTGCTGATCATCGGCTGGCTGCTGACCGCGGGCAAGGCGATCTTCGTGCCGGCGGTGCTGGTCGTCTCCGTGCTCACCTTCGTTTTCTGGATGTGGCTGGGGCCGGAACCCAGGCTCGCGCACGCCATCGTCAATGCCGTCGCTGTCCTCATCATCGCGTGTCCCTGCGCGCTCGGGCTGGCCACGCCCATGAGCGTGATGGTCGGCATCGGGCGGGGTGCGCAAACGGGTGTGCTCATCCGCATCGCCGAAGCCATCGAGAAACTTGCCCAGCTCGACACGCTGGCCGTGGACAAGACCGGCACGCTCACCGAGGGCAAACCGAAGCTCACGCACGTGCTGCCAGTCGGTGGGTTCAACGAGTTGGAGTTGCTGCG
>CALDHQ010000466.1 GCA_937894055.1 uncultured Polymorphobacter sp. | reverse complement strand
CGCCCCACCGTTCAACGCGCAAAGCAGAAACATCACATCGTCCGGGTCCACCGGATAGTGGCGAAAGTGGAAGAAAACGATCGGCACCACATCACCGAGCGCGGCCAGTGAACGAAGAAATCGCTCAATTTCCTCCGGGGGAATGCCGTGCTCCAGCAACTTCTCGGCGTACTCTGAGAGCGTATCGAGCGAATACAGAAACACAAACTCGCCCTGCTTCCATCGGGCAAGAATCTCGACATTCGGGCTCGTGGGATGCGTGCTTCGATTTGCCGCGAGCAACACATTCGTATCCAGAACCGCCCGAAACCCGGTCGTGCTCCTTACAGTCGCTCCGTCACTTCCGTGTGCAGCTTGCGGAACTCCACAAACGCATCCTCTCGCGACCGACCATCCGCTTTATCTGCCTCCGCGCCTCGCACTGCGCGCTCGGCGATCTCGCGCGCGAGGTAGTCGGAGTCGGCGAGCAGGCGCTCGGTGCGCTGACGGTCCTCCTGGAACTGCACGCGGTCACGATCGGCCTGACGGTTCTGCGCGATCAGTGGCTCCTGCGCGGCGCGAGTCAATCGCTCGTCAAGATGCCAGAGGGTGATGGTGGGAGCGAGCACCGCCATGGCGATGCCCAGCAGCACGCCCATGGCCAGTAACCCGGCGATGATACCGGGCCGCGATACATCGGGCAGTGACTCGCGGAGGCGTACATCGGTTCGTACCAGGCCGATGGAGCCGCCATCGCCCACGCAGAATCTTGGTTCGGGGCGTTGCGCGGCATCGACATTCGCGCAGCCGGCAACGACCGGTGGCTGGCCCATCCCGGCCCAGGCATGCAGCCAGTCGCTGACGCTGACGACCGTCTTCGGGGTCGTCGGCTGGGCGTTCGCCGCCAGCCCCGGCGCACCGACATGCGTCAGCGCTTCGGGCCAACCGGCAGGCGCCTTGGTCATCACAAGTCGGGGATCGACCGTCGCGCCCGGCAGCAGCGCGGGCAGTTCGATCAGATTGATCGACTTCAGGATCGAGCGTGTCGCGGCACGGTTGGCCTTCCACGCGGCTTCGAGATGGACGATCTCGGTATTGACGCTGCGCGCATGCGTGACACGGGCGGCATCATTCCACATGACCAGCATCGGCAGCGCGCCAAAGCTCAGGAACAGGGTGACATACAGCCAGCGATAGCCGTGTTCGTCGCTCGGCATCAGCACCGTGCCCGGGCGCGCCGATGGCGCGCGACCAATGTTGCGCCAGGCGATGACCGATGCGCCAACCGGCACCAGAACCGCGAGGCCGACCTTGAATACCGACAGCCCGTCATTCACCGGGATCAGGATGACCACGGTCGCCGCAGCCAGCACCAGCGCGATCCACTTGGCAGCGCGCATAGCGCGATGGCCCAGCGTTGGCCGTGGCCACAGCCACAGCCAGCTCGCCTTGCGCCAGACGCCCCAAGCGAGGGCAAACCCCAGTCCGGCAATCAGCGCCAACCCGGCCCAGGCGGCTGCGGCGAAGCTGGCGGTCGCGGCAATCGGTACATCGACTTCGCGCACCGGCTGATGCAGCAGCAGCACCCAGGGCGTCCCTTTGAGGCCGCGCGCCACGAATTGCTGTTCCTTGCCTTCAAATACCGCATCGAAGCGCTTGTTGCTGTCACCGCCATTGCCCTTCGCGGCACGCACCGCGTCGGCCACGGCCTCGGTCGCGTCGTCGTTGCCGAAGGCCCCTTTGAGCGTGTCGATGCCGATCCGCCGGGCGTTCGAACCGAACACATAGGGCCAGCGCGGGTCATCGGCATCGATGACCATGAATTCGGTCGTCCCGGGGGGCACCGGCGCCAGGAAGCTGCGCAACGTCATCGATTCGAACAGCACGCCGCGGTCGCGCTTGGCGGTATTGGAGGCGCTGCCAACCTTGCCGGCGCGATCGATCGGCGCGTACGGCACCGCGACCAGCAGCTTGTCATTGGCGTCCGACTGCGAGCGCACGGCGCCGAGTGCATAGATATCGCGCAATGCGATGCCGCTTGCCGCAAATGACTGGCGGCTGGCTTCGTCGAGCTTGAACGGCCCGTTGCTGGCCCCCGCCATCGCGGCTTTGAAATAGGCCCGGTCGCCGAGTTCGAAGCGCGTGCCCGTCACGCAGCGGTTCGAATAGGACACCGTCCCGGCCAGCGCAAAACCCTTGCCGTTTGTCAGCGCGACGGTCTCGCGCAACGGCCACAGCCACGGCCCGGCATCGCCGATTCTCGCCAGCCAGACAAACTCCGGTGCCGGATTTTCCAGCGTCGGACTCCCGTCCTGCGGGCAGACCGCGTTGAGCAGTCGCGTCGGGCCACCCTTGCCGGTACCGGCTTCGGGCTTTTTCTCGAGCATGGCCATGCGGATCGGCTGGCGCAGAATATATCCAAGCTCGCGTTCGAACTGCTCGGCCATCGCGCTGGTCACCGCATCGAGCCGCGCACGGCTTTGCGCATGCGCCAGCAACGACGAAACCAGCAGCATCGCGGCCAGCACGGCAAGCGCAAAGCTCGCGACAATGCCGAAGATCGCGGCAATGACTTCAAGCGGTGACAAATGCCCGGCTGGCCCCAGAAAGCGCATCTTCATCACCGGCACCAGCGCCACGGCCAATGTCAGGAATATCGCTGCAAGCATCAGCAGATCGGGCGAAAGGCTGAGCGAGCGCGCATAGACATCGCTTTGGCGTGCCAGGCCGACCAGCTTGCATTGCGAAGCCTTGACGTCGCCGGTGCCCGCCAGGCAGTTCGACATCCACGGCGCTGGGAAATCGAGCGGCCGGACATAGACGATATAGTCGTCGCCGGCGATCTTGACCGACACCGGCTCGGCATTGGCGCGCAGGCTTAGCTTGGCATCCCCCGATTGCGGTGTCACCGACGCGCTGCCGTTGGACGCAATGACGCGCGCGCTGGACAGGAACAGCGCGCCAAGGTCACCATCCGACGCGACAATGTCCTCGATCGAGGTCACCGGCAACGGCTTGCCGCCGAGCCGCGCAACCACCCGCCCACTGTTGTCGACGACCAGTGCGGTTTCAAAATGCGGTGCGCTGTCGCTGAGGTTGGCAATGCGTTCAAGTGAAAGCTTTGTCGAGAAATGCAACAGCGATTGATTGGTGACCGGCACGCCGTCGATGCCCGCCGAACCCAGGATTTCGCCGACCAGCTCCTGGGTCGATACCGGGTTGCCCGTGGCATCCTGTTCAGTGGAGGCCAGATCGCGTAACGGCAATTCGCCGCTGACGGCAAGCCGGCTTTCGGCTTCGTCAACCTTCGCCTCGCGAACCGGCGCGCAGGCCGCGGCGGGACAGTCACGCAATGAATAGTTGATCTGGAACGCGCCGATTTCGGGATGAACGAAGCCAGCGACACCTTTCGCCCCGTCATCCTGCGACTTCATCGTCGGTTTGGTAATGCGGTTCCGCGAAAAATTCGCGCGCGCCATGCTTTCGATGGTCTTGGGCCAGCCTTCGATCGCGCGGCCGACAATTTCGAGTTCACGGTAGTTGCGCCGATGCTCGGCCGCGGCCCAGTCGCGCCCGCGCAGCACCGCCGCGACGCCAATGGCAATCAACAGACCGAAAATGATCAGCAGCAGCAGGCGAATCCAGCGGCCCGCCCCCATGCCCGTCTCACCCGGCATGCGGCCACCCGATGCGTGGCACGTTCGTGTTCGCCATGTCCATCGACCCCTAGGCTCCCCGGTCGTGGTCCAAGTCTAGCGCAACTGGTGCTGCCTGCCAAATCAGCCTTTCGCGGCCGGGTCAGGTCCAATCATCCGCGCCATGAAGGCAATGCGCAGCGCATCCGACAGGCTATGCGCTTCGAGCTTGAGCATCAGATTGGCGCGGTGGATTTCAACGGTGCGCGGGCTGATGCCGAGCGCATAGGCAATCGCCTTGTTCGGCTGGCCGTCGACCAGACCGTCGAGCACATCGCGTTCGCGCGCCGTCAGCACGTTGAGCAGCACCCGCGCGCGCTCGGCCATCTGGTGGACTTCGGCGGCTTCGCCGTGGTGCTTGCAGGCGATGTCGAGCGATTCGAGCAGCCGCGCCTTTTCGAACGGCTTTTCGATGAAATCGACCGCGCCGGCCTTCATCGCGCGCACCGCCAGCCCGACATCGCCGTGGCCGGTGATGATGATGACCGGCAGCGCCAGCCCGCGTTCGCGCATCGCCGCCTGCACCTGCAGCCCGTCCATGCCGGTCATGCGGATGTCGAGCAACACGCAGCCCATCGGCAGCCCGGGGGCAGCGCGCAGGAACGCTTCACCCGATTCAAAGCTTTCGATGGCAAAGCCGGCGGTGCGCAGCATGAACGAGATCGAACGCCGCACCGCAGCTTCGTCATCGACCAGATAGATCTGCCGTTCAGTCCCCATCGCCGCCCTCCAGCGCGCCTGCCATCAACGTAAAATGGAACGCCGAGCCGCCATTGTCGCCGGGCTGATACCAGATGCGGCCGCCATGCGCCTCGACGATGGTGCGGCAGATCGACAGCCCCAGCCCCATGCCCTCGGCCTTCGAGCTCTGGAAAGGTTCGAACAGGTGCCGCGCCGCCTCGGCCCCCGGGCCGCTGCCGTCATCGGCGACCACCAGCTCGACCATTTCGCCTTCAAACGGCCGCGCGGTGATGCGGATGTGCTTGCGCGGCGTGTTGCCGCCGGCTTCGATGGCGTTGCGCAGCAGGTTGAACAGCACCTGCTGGATCTGGATGCGATCGACCAGCACCGACAGCGGCGCATTGCCCAAATCGACCTGCACATCGACTTCGCCGTTGCCGTTGCCGATCAGCGCCAGCGCCTGCGCCTCCGCGACCAGTTTGCCGAGCGCCTCGATGCGCTTTTCGGATTCGCCGCGCGCGATGAATTCACGCAGCCGGCGGACGATCTGCCCGGCGCGGATCGACTGCCCTGCCGCCTCGGTCACCGCCTCATGGATCAGCGCCTGGATCGCCGCGTCGCTGGTCTTGGCGCCAGGCTGGGCGATCAGGTCGCGCGCGGCTTCGAGATAGTTGGCAATCGCGGTCAGCGGCTGGTTGAGTTCGTGCGCCAGTGCGGCGGCCAGCGACCCCATCGCGCTGATGCGTGAAATGCGGCTGAGCTCGGCCTGCAGATCCTGCAACCGTCGCGCCGCTGCCTGCCGTTCGGTCAGGTCACGGACGAAACCGGTGAAGACGCGGCCTTCGGGCGTCGCCGCCTCGCCGATCGACAGTTCGATCGGGAAGGTCGAGCCGTCACGGTGGCGCGCGATCAGCACGCGGCCGATACCGATGATGCGCGGCACCCCCGATTGCAGATAGCGGCTGATATAGCCGTCATGGTTCTCGCGGTCAGGTGACGGCATCAGCAGGTCGACCTTCTGCCCGCGCAGCTCGGCCTCGCTGTACCCGAACAAGCGTTCGGCAGCGGCGCTGAACGACAGGATATGCCCCGTCGCATCGATGACCACCATCGCATCGGGGACCGTCGACAGAATCGAACGCCAATAGGCATCGCTGGCCCCGAAGGTCAGCGCCGAAGCTTCGGGCGCGGTGGCACCGGGGTCGGACTTGGCTTGCACGCGCACAATGTGGGCCGGAGCGGCCCCCGGCGTCAATGCGCCAGCAGCAGCGGCAAATGACTGGTCCGGATCAGGTCGCGCGTCACACCACCCAGAATCGTCTCGCGCAGCCGCGAGTGACCATAGGCGCCGAGCACCATATAGGCGGCATCGAGCTCGACCGCAGCATGCAGCAGCGCGACATCGACCTTGCGACCTTTCGCCGGCCATTCGTGCAATTCGGAGGCGATGCCGTGGCGCGACAGATACGCCGATGCCTCGGTCGATGGCAGCCCGCGCGTGTCGTCACTGACTTCGACGATGTGCACCATGCCGGCGTGGCGCAGCAGCGGCAGGCTGAGCCGCAGCGCATTCGCCGCCTCGCCCGAGCCGTTCCACGCCAGCATCGCATTGCCGCTGACATCGAAGCCCTTGGCCTTGGCACCGACACTGAGCACCGGCGCGCGCGCATGGATGGCGACATCGCCGCCGATGCCGAGCGGCGGGCGTTCGGCGTCGCTGCCGGTGTGCGGCTGGCTGAGCACGACGACATCCATCAGCCGCGACTGGTCGATCAGCGTCTGGATGACATTGCCGTCGAACTTGCGCCAATCCCAGCTGACGCCTTCGCGCGCCAGCTGCGCCTCGATGCGCGTCCGCGCCTCGCGCTCGAGCGCCCGGATTGCGTCGACAGCATCGGCAAAGGCGTAGACGCCGCCGAACGGGTCACCGCCCGAATAATATTCGAACGGCGTGACCTGCACGCAGCTGATATGGCCGCTACTGGCGCGCGCCAGATCGAGCGCGGCTTGCAGCCGTGCTTCCTGACCGGCATCGTCGTGGATATGTACAAGTATCGACTTCATGGTGTCCGTCCCTGCCTGCGACCGAATCGCTGCTTGTATGGTCGCCGCCCCATTCTAGAAGAGCTCGACCGCCAGGTAATTACGCAACATTACGGATAGCGGCGCAACCAACAGGATACGCACCATGGAACGACTCCGAAAATCTGCCGAAGCCGTCGCGGCCGCGCTGCGCGCCCGCAAGGCCACTGTTGCGGTCGCCGAATCGGCGAGCGGCGGGCTGATTTCGGCGGCGCTGCTGATGGTGCCGGGGGCCTCGGCCTTCTATCTCGGCGGCGGTGTCATCTACACGCCGCGCGCGCGCCACCGCCTGCTCGGGCTGCGCCGCGAAGACGTCCGCGGGCTCAAATCCGCCAGCGAACCCTATGCCGCCTGCCTTGCGACCACGGTGCGCGCGCAGTTCAAGGCCGACTGGGGCGTCAGCGAAACCGGCGCCGCCGGACCGACCGGCAACCCCTATGGCGACGCCGCCGGCCATAGCTGCATTGCGGTGGCGAGCCGCACCGGCTGCGTTGAAATGACACTGGAAACCGGCCGGCCCGAACGGCTGGACAATATGGTGGCGTTCAGCGACGCGGCGCTGCAGATGCTGTTGGCGGAGATCGAGAAGAGCTGAGCAGAGCCTCCGGCGGGCAGGGACTCGTCCCTGCACCCAATAGTCGGGTGCAGGGGCTTAGCCCCTGCCCGCCGGAGGCCCTTCAACTTCAGGCGGTCAGCACCGCAAAGGCAATCATGGCGAGACCGAGCGTGGCGACCATCCAGACCAGCGAGCGGATCTGCTTGACGCCGAAGGCATAGAGCGGAACGTAAAGCACGCGGCCCCAGAAATAGAGCTGCGCGCCGAGCACCGTGGTGCTGGTGTGGACGCCCGCGACATGCGCGATCAGCACGAAGCCGATGAACAGCGGCAGCGTTTCGAACAGATTGTCCTGCGCGCGCTTGAGGCGTTCGGCCTCCGGCTTGAGCGGCGGCATTTTCTCATCACGCGCGCCGGTGTTCCATTTCAGCCCGTATTGGCCGGTGCGTGCGAAATCGAACAGCAGGATCTGGACGAACGCCAGCACCAGTGTCCAGGCCAGCAGTGTCAGTTCGGTCGTCATGGCAATTCCCCCAATTGGATTGCGTTGCGTGGTTTCTGTTTAGCCGAGCAGCCGGCGTTCGACCTGTGTCCATAGTTCACCAAAGGCGCGTGCCGCTGCCGACTTCGGCGCGGTGGCGCCCAGCGGCGCCTGCACGACGGCCATCTGCTCGATGGCGCTGGCATAGGGTATGGCGACGAGATCGGGCGTCGCATCGACGGTGCTGCGGTGCAGCGCCTTGCGGCGGTCGACCATCGAATAGACACCGATCAGCGGCGGCGCCTTGCCGGCGTGGTGCTTGGCCAGATGCGCCGCAAGCTGGTCGCGGGCGCGCAGCGACAGCGGCGACGGCAGCATCGGCACCACCAGGCAATCGACGGCGCGGAACAGCTGCTCGGCAAGTTCGGTCAGCCCCGGCGGCGCGTCGATGATGATGCGGTCATAGTCGTCCGACAGGCTGCGCAGCAGTTTGCGGATGCGCTTGGCCTTGTCATCGGCGGCGAGCTGGCGTTCGAGATGGCGCAGCGACTTGTCGGCGGCCAGCACATCGAGATTGGCATAGTCGGTCGACTGGATCAGCCCGTCGAGCGCCGCATCGCGCGCAATCAGCTGGCGCGCCGAAGCACCCGCCAGTGGCCGCAGACGCAGCGTGTAGGTCGCGGCGCCCTGCGGATCGAGGTCCCACAGCAACGTGCGGCGCCCGCCGACGGTGGCGGCGGCATAGGCGAGGTTGACCGCCGTCGCGGTCTTGCCAACGCCGCCCTTGATGCTGAAAACCGCGACCGATTTCATGCCGCGCGGCACATGTGCGCGGACTGTATCATTCAGGCCGCGCGCGCCTCGGCGAGCGCGCCGGCAAGGCGGTCGCGAATCGCATAAAGCGCCGCGACATCGAGCGCCGGTGCGGCGGCCGGTGCGACCGTCGCCAGCGGCAATTCGGGGGCTTGCACGTAGGGCTCAGCCGCCAATGCCGCAGCCGCAAGTGGCGCAGCCGGTGCGGCGACCGCAGCCCCGGCCTCGAGCCCGGCAATGCCCTTGTCGGCGATCAGCTTGAGCACGCCCTTGATGGTGTAGCCGTCGGTGTAGAGCAGCTTGTTGATCGCCTTGAGCAGCACGACGTCGGCGGGCCGGTAATAGCGCCGGTTGCCGCCGCGCTTGAGCGGCTTCAGCGCCGGAAACCGCGTTTCCCAAAACCGCAGCACATGCTGCGGCACGCCGAGTTCTTCGGAGACCTCACCGATGGTACGGAACGCGCCGGGCGCCTTGGCCACGGCCTTGTCGGAAACGGTCATCCTACCCCGGCTACTTGCGGTTGATCTGCTCGCGCAGCAATTGGCTCGGCCGGAAGGTCAGCACGGTGCGCGGTGCGATCGGCACTTCGACCCCGGTCTTGGGATTGCGCCCGACGCGCGCGCCCTTGCGGCGCAGCACAAAGCTGCCGAACGATGAAATCTTGACGTTTTCGCCGGCAATCAGCCGGTCACCGACCTGGTCGAGCACCGATTCGACGAGCCCGGCGCATTCGGCGCGCGATAGCCCGATCGCCGCGTGAACGGCATCGGCGAGTTCGGCCCGTGTCAAAGTCGCCGAGTCGGCGGAAATTCCTGCAGCGTTTCCCGTATCAGCCATGCCCAATCGCTCCCCACCCAAGCTTCCCGGCGCACAAATGCCGCTAAAAACGGACCGCAGCTGCCCCCCAGGTAAAGCCACCGCCCATTGCTTCTAATAGCAACAAATCGCCGGACTTAATACGTCCGTCTCGCACCGCAGAGTCAAGCGCCAATGGAACCGAAGCGGCTGATGTATTGGCATGTTGGTCGACAGTGACGACAACGCGTTCGATCGGCAGCCCAAGCTTCTTCGCCGTGCCTTCCAGAATCCGCAAATTGGCCTGGTGCGGCACCACCCAGGCGACGTCTTCGGCGCTGACGCCGGCCGCCGCGAGCGTTTCGGTCATCACGCTGGCGAGATTGTTGACGGCGTGGCGGAACACCTCGCGGCCCTTCATGCGCAGCTTGCCGACGGTGCCCGTCGACCCCGGCCCGCCATCGACATAGAGCAGGCTGTTGTAGCGGCCGTCCGAGTGCAGCCGGTGCGCCAAAATGCCACGGTCGGCCGCGGTGCCGGTGCCGGTCTGGGCGCGCAGCACGACCGCACCCGCGCCGTCACCGAACAGCACGCAGGTCGTGCGGTCTTCCCAGTCGAGCAAGCGGCTGAAGGTTTCGGCACCAATGACCAGCGCCGTGTTGGCAGCGCCGGTGACGATCATCGCATCGGCAACGCTGAGCGCATACAGGAAGCCCGAGCACACCGCCGCGACATCGAAGGCGACGCCGTCGACCATGCCGAGCTTGTGCTGGATGACCGTCGCGCACGACGGGAAGGTCTGGTCGGGTGTCGCGGTGGCAACGATGATCAGGTCGACTTCGGCAGCAGTGATGCCCGCCGCGGTCAGCGCGCGCTGTGCGGCCGCCGTGCCGAGGTCCGAGGTGAATTCATCGGCGGCGGCAATGTGGCGCTTGGCGATGCCGGTGCGTTCGACAATCCAAGCGTCCGACGTATCGACGCGCGCCGCAAGCTCTTCGTTCGACAGGATGGTTGTCGGCAAATAGCTGCCGGTGCCGATGATGCAGGCCCGGCGCATGCTCAAGCGTCGCCCGCGGGCAGGTCGTCGCCAGCTTCACCCTCGGGCGTCAGTACCGGACGGTGCGCGCGGAAATTATCAAGATCGTCCGAAATGCGGCGCGCGATATCGCCGACAATCAGGTCGTGCGCGACGCCGATGGCGTTGGCGAAACCGCGTGCCGTGGCGCTGCCATGGCTTTTGACCACCAGCCCGTTGAGGCCGAGGAACACCGCGCCGTTGTGCGTATCGGGGTCGATATGGCCGCGCAGCGCACGCAACGCGCCGCGCGAAAACAGATAGCCGAGCTTGGTCAGCCACGACGTGCGGAACGCATCCGCCAGCAGGCCGGTGACCAGCCGCGCAGTGCCTTCGATCGACTTCAGCGCGATGTTGCCCGAAAAGCCGTCGGTGACCACGACATCGACATCGCCCTTGCCGATGCCGTCGCCTTCGACAAAGCCTTCGAAGCTCATTGGCAGTTCGACGCCGCGCAGCAATGCGGCGGCGTCCTTGAGTTCGTCGGTGCCCTTGAGCTCCTCGACTCCGATGTTGAGCAAAGCGACACGCGGCTTGGGCAGCGCCAGCACGGTGCGCGCGAACGCTGCACCCATCACCGCGAACTGCACGAGGTTTTCGGCATCGCATTCGGTGTTGGCGCCAAGGTCGAGCATGATCATGTCGGCCTTCGACGTCGGCAGCAGTGCCGCGAGCGCCGGGCGGTCGATGCCCTCCATCGTCCGCAAGGTCAGCTTGGCCATCGCCATCAGCGCGCCGGTATTGCCCGCCGATACGGTGGCATCGGCCTCGCCGGCCTTGACCGCCGAAATCGCCAGACCCATCGAGGTGTCGCGGCCGCGGCGGATGACCTGGCTCGGCTTGTCGGTGCCGAGCACCTGTTGGTCGGTGTGGACAATGACGCTGTCGCCGGCGATGCGCGGCGCTTTCGCCAGCGCGGCGCGAATCGCGGCCTCCGGGCCGTACAGCCGGAAACGCAGCTTCGGGTAGCGTTCGCGCGCGATTTCGGCGGCGGCAATCACCAGCGACAGGCCGGTATCGCCGCCCATCACATCAAGCGCGATGACGGGATTGGCTGTGCTCATCGGGCAGCGGCCATTACAGTCTTGGGAAATGCATCAGAGCGGCCCTGCGGCGTCGCGGTCATGTGCGCGCGTGCCCGGGCTGCTGCTGCGATCAGGCCTTGCTCTCGACGACTTCACGGCCGTTATAGTGGCCGCAAGCACCGCACATGTTGTGCGGCATCTTGAGTTCACCGCAGTTCGGGCATTCCTGGAATGCCGACGCGGTGAGCGCGTGGTGGCTGCGACGCATGTTGCGGCGCGAGGGCGAAGTCTTGCGTTTCGGAACGGCCATGCGGCACCTGTCTTCTTTGTCTGGTATGAAACCGGCAGACGATAGACAAGCGCCATCGCTGCGACTCCAAGGGTATGTCGAGCGCGGCAACATAGTGATTTCGGCCCGGCTTGCAAGCCAAAGCTTGTACCGCTGCCGGAATCATCGCCCACATGCATTTTCGGCGAAACTTGCACTGGCGCCCAAGCTGCGCCACGAAGGGCGCAACACTATAGGGGAGCCCGATCGATGCCCATGCAAACCACGCTGCTGACCGCCGGCCTGCTCGGGCTGATCTTCATCGCGCTCAGCATCCGCGTCATCAAGGTGCGCGGCTCGACCAAGGTCATGCTCGGCGACGGCGGCGACCAGACGCTGCTCAGCCGCATCCGCAGCCACGCCAACTTCGCCGAATATGTGCCGATCCTGCTGATCCTGCTCGGGCTGGTCGAATATATCAACGGCACCAACACGCTGGTGCAAGCCGCCGGCGCCACCATCGTCGTCGCACGCCTGTGCCACGCCATCGGCATGGCGCGCCCGGCGCCCAACCTGTTCCGTGTCATCGGCATGGTCGGCACCTTCGTGCCGCTGGTGGCGCTGTCAGCCTGGGCGGTGTTCCTAGCGGTCTAGGCCTCTACGCCAGCGCCGCGTCCGCGACATAGGCGTTGGTCTGACGCTCGGTGCCGAACGTCGACATCGGGCCATGGCCGGGCACGAACGCCGTCGCATTGCCCAGCGGCCACAACCGCGAGGTGATCGAGTTGATCAGCTGGTTGTAATCGCCCTTGGGGAAATCGGTGCGGCCGATCGAGCCCTGGAACAGCACATCGCCGACCATCGCCAGATGTGACGGCGCATGGTGGAAAATCACATGGCCCGGCGTGTGGCCCGGGCAGTGATAGACGTCGAGCACCAGTTCGCCCACCGTCACCTGATCGCCGTCAACCAGCCAGCGGTCGGGGGTGAACGCCGTCGCGCCGGCAAGGCCGTACTTCGCGCCGGTGCCGGGCGCCTGATCGATCCAGAATTTGTCGTCCTGATGCGGCCCCTCGATCGGCACGCCAAGCTGCTCGGCCAGCACGCCGGTCAGCCCGCAATGGTCGATATGGCCGTGCGTGACGAGCAGCTTCTCGATGGTCACGCCATGCTGCGCCGCCACCGCCATCAGCTTCTCAAGGTCACCGCCGGGGTCGACAAACGCCCCGCGCATGGTTTTCGTGCACCAGAACAAAGTGCAGTTCTGCTGGAGCGCCGTCACCGGAACGATGACCGCCTGGAGCGGGGGCTTGGTTGTCATGCCGCAGATGTGGCGGCTCGGGCGGCGTGGTGCAAGGGGGAAGTGTGCAGAGCCTCCGGCGGGCAGGGCCTTGGCCCTGCACCCGGTTGTTGGGGCATACCACCTCGACCGGAGGCTTTGAAACCATACC
>CALDHQ010000465.1 GCA_937894055.1 uncultured Polymorphobacter sp. | reverse complement strand
ATTGGCGTGACTGGAGTTCAGACGTGTGCTCTTCCGATCTTGGCGGCAGGGATTTCGAGCGCGCCGGGCACCGAGACGACGTCATAAGTCGCGTCGGCCGCGGTCAGTGCCGCCTGCGCGCCGCTGAGCAGCGCGTTGGCGATGGCGTCATAGAAACGCGCTTCGACGATGAGGAAATGTGCCATGGGGAGGTCCTTTAGTCGTCGAGGGGAATGGGGCGTTCGCCGACGACGGTCAAGCCGTAGCCGGTGATGCCGATGATCGTGCGGTGGGCGTTGGTCAGCAGCACCATGTCGCTGACGCCGAGGTCGGTGAGGATCTGCGCGCCGATGCCATAGTCGCGCAGTTCGAAGCTCTGCCCGGCGTCCTTGGCCTTCATCTGCGTCGAAATCGCGTCGGGGCGCGCATCGCGGATGATGACGACGATGCCGGCACCTTCTTCGCCGATGATGTCCATCGCGCGCTGCAACTGGCCGGCGCGACCGCCGACTTCGCCGAACAGGTCGGTGAACATCGACATGCTGTGCATGCGCACCAGTGTCGGCTTGCCGGGTTCGACGCGGCCCTTCTGCAGCACCATATGCTCGGCATATTCGGCGGTGTTGACATAGGTCTTGGCGGTCCAGCTGCCGCCGTGCTTGCTCTCGAGCTTGGTCTCGGCAAGGCACTTCACCAGATTGTCGTTCTGGTGACGGTAGGCGATGAGGTCGCGGATCGTGCCGATCTTGAGGCCGTGCTCGGCAGCGAAGACCTGCAAATCGGGCAGCCGCGCCATCGTGCCGTCATCGTTCATGATCTCGCAGATGACGCCCGACGGGTTGAGCCCGGCGAGCCGCGCGACATCGACCGAGGCTTCGGTATGGCCGGCGCGGACCAGCACGCCGCCGTCCTTGGCGACCAGCGGGAAGACGTGGCCGGGGGTGACGATATGTTCGCGGCCCTTGCTGGCATCGATGGCGACGGCAATCGTGCGGGCGCGGTCGGCCGCCGAAATGCCGGTGGTAACGCCTTCATGCGCCTCGATCGACACGGTGAACGCGGTGTGGTGGCGGGTGCCGTTATGCTGCGCCATCAGCGGCAGCCCGAGCTGCTTGACGCGGTCGGATGCCAGCGCGAGGCAGATCAGCCCGCGACCGTAGCGCGCCATGAAGTTGACCGCATCGGGCGTTGCCATCTGCGCGGGAATGACGAGGTCGCCTTCGTTTTCGCGGTCTTCGTCATCTGTTAATATCACCAGTTTCCCGTCACGAATGTCGGCGATGATGGCTTCAATAGAGTCGAACTGAAAGTCTGATGGCATGGCAAAGAACCAAGGCCAGAGCGGGTTGTCGCTAAGACCGAAGGATTGGCATCCTAGGCAGCTCAGAAGATAAATCCAGCGATGGATTAAAAGTTCACCAATTCATCACGAACCGCCGAGGTTTTTGACCTGATTGGAAAGGCGCTTCACGAGGTTATTGCACACGCTGTCGCACAGGTCGGTGATGGTGGGATCGGCGAGGGCGCCGGGGACGCCGAAGGCCGCGAGGGCCGGGCCGGTGGCGCGGATGAGGATCTTCTTCGGCGAGTTGCCGGTGATCACGATGCCCGCAATCAAGAGGCCTTCGCTTCCGGCAACGTTGGCGCGGGTGGAGATGTTGATCAGCCGCGGCGTGTCGGCTGTGACTGCGGTCGAACCCGCGTCGTAAACCTCCACAAGCGCGACGCCGGTTGCGCCGGTGACCGAGCTGACTTGAGCGGTGTAGCCGCCGGGCGCGAGCGTGGTGGCAACCGCAGCGTCGACACTGCCATTGACGTAAGCGAAGGCGCCGAGGCGGGCGGCGAGCGCGGCTTTCGCCTCGTCCTCGCGCTTTTCGCGGTTGAGGGTTTCAAGCCCGCCTTCCAGCGCGTCGGAGGTCTTTTGGTACAGCTGGCGCAGCAGCATGGCTTTCCAGTTGTTCCAAGTCCCCGGCCCCACGCCGCGGATGTCGCAGACGGTCAGGACGGTGAGGAGATCCAGCCGCTTGCGGGTCTTCACCGCCTTGGCGAAGTCGCGCAGCACCTCGCGCTCGTGGTCGAGGACCCCCTGTTCCAGGTGAAGCGCGGATTCGATGGCTTCCACCACCTTGGCGCCACCTGGATGGCAGATCATCCGGCTGAGATCGGACTGCTCCAACCCGAGCTTCCTGAGGCTGCTCGTCACGGCATCGGCGAGGTTCTG
>CALDHQ010000464.1 GCA_937894055.1 uncultured Polymorphobacter sp. | reverse complement strand
CCCCTCCACCGCCAAGAGGCGGTCCCCCTCCCCGAAGACGGGGAGGATCAAGTGGGGCGGGGTTGGGCGTCTAGTGCGGCGGCCAACGCCACTTCCAACACGTCACACCAGCGTTCGACTGCCGCCGCATCCCCCAACAAATCCTGCCGGATTTCGAGCTCGGCATAGGGCAACCCTGCGGCAAACGCGTGGTGCGGCACGGTGTAGTCGGTGTCGTCCATCTGGTACGGCTGGTTATCCCCCACCGCCTCGCCAAGCTGCGCGCGCAATGCCGCCAGCAGCGCCCGCGCGTAGCCGGCATTGCCGCCACCGTGGAGCACACCGATCTGCCACGGGCGCGCCTCCACCCCCAACTGCGGAGTGAAGCTGTGCAGTGCAATCAGCACCGTCGGCAGGCCAACGGCTGTACGGCGGGCGATTTCCGCGCTGATGGCGGCGTGATACGGCGCGTGGATGTCGGCGACGCGCGCGGCGGCCGCTGCGGTGGACAGCGCGGTGTTGCCGGGTACGCGGGTGCCGTCGCTGATTTCGGGGATGGCTTCGGCGCTGGCGGGCGCGCGGTTGCAATCGATGACCAGCCGCGAATAGCGCTGGTGGATGAACACCGCGCCGAGCCGGTCGGCGAGCCGCACCCCCAGCGCCGCGACGCCGATATCCCAACTGATGTGGCGCGCCAGCTCACGCGGCGGCAGCCCGAGGTCATGCAGCCCGCGCGGCACGGCGTTGCCGGCGTGGTCGCCGACCAGCAGCCACGGTGCGCCGGCACCAGCGTTGTGCACGGCAAACTGCGGCGGTTCATCGGCGGCGAGCGTCGGCGGGGCAAAATCGGGCGTGTCCGGCGTGCGATTGTCCAACCGTTGAGCCCCCTTTGTGCGCTGCAGCATTAGTCCGTGACGCCGCCGCCAATTGATGCGACATTGCCATGCAACCGTTCCGCAAACCCAAGCGTATTGCCGTCACAGCGTAACACGCGCTGGACAGAAAGGTTCAATGCATATGCTGATCCGCGCCGGATACCACATCAGCCTGACCACCGACCGCCCGACGCCGATGACCGCGATGCTGAGCGTCCACCCGTCGCGCAACAAGGATTTGCGGACGCCGCACCGCATCGTCACGCCGCCCGGTTTGCCGGTGTATGACTATGTCGATGGCTTCGGCAACATCTGCACGCGCCTGACGATTCCGGCGGGTACATCGACCTTGTCGACCGATTTCGTCATCGAGGATTCGGGCGAAGTCGACCGCGACGCCACCGGCCAACTGCAGGTGCCGGTCGAGGAACTGCCCGACGACATCCTCGTCTATCTGCTCGGCAGCCGCTACTGCGAAACCGACCGGCTGTCGGCCGCGGCCTGGGCGATGTTCGGCGGCATCGAACCCGGCTGGAAAATGGTGCAGGCGATCGTCGACTATACGCACAACCACATCACCTTCGGCTATGAACACGCGCGCGCCACCAAAACCGCGTGGGAAGTCCATAACGAGCGCTTCGGCGTCTGCCGCGACTATGCGCACCTGGCGATCGCGCTGTGCCGCTGCATGAACATCCCGGCGCGCTATTGCACCGGCTACCTCGGCGATATCGGCGTGCCGGTGGTCGGCGTGATGGACTTTTCGGCGTGGTTCGATGTCTATCTCGGCGGCGAATGGTTCACCTTCGACGCGCGCAACAACATCCCGCGCATCGGCCGCATCCTGATGGCCCGCGGCCGCGACGCCACCGACGCCGCGCTGACCACCACCTTCGGCCCGGCGATTTTGGCGGGGTTTGAGGTGCACAGCTATGTCGTGGAAAACGTTGACCTGTCGGTGCCGGCGTAGCGGATAAAGGGCCTCCGGCGGGCAGGCCTGAGGCCTGCACCCG
>CALDHQ010000463.1 GCA_937894055.1 uncultured Polymorphobacter sp. | reverse complement strand
GACGACGCCAATGCGTGGGTGGCCGGGGTGTCAGTATCGCTGCCGCTGTTTGATAAGCATCGTGGCGACATTGCTGCTGCTAATGCTGAACTGACGGCAGCCGAGGCGCGGCTCAACTGGGCCGGGCCTGACTTTGGCCTGACGTCAGGGTATTACTACAGCATCCCGGATCCTGCAGATGGCAAGCCCGACACGATTTCGGAACTGACGATTGGCGGAAACTGGACTGTTTCCGCCAACTGGACCGGAGCGGCCAGCGTCCGCCAGGATTTCATCGCCGGACGCGCCTCGCGCGCAAGTGTCGGCATGCAGTACAGGAACGAGTGCATGATGGTCGATCTTTCCCTCTCGCGTTGGTTCGCCGACTCCACTAGTGTGACGCCGACAACGGAATTCAACATTGCTGTTGATCTTCTGGGCTTGGGTGGCAGCGTCGGTGGCAGAGCAGCGCCTGGTCCGGCACGCCGGTGCCGCGGTTGATCGCTTCAGCAAACATGCCGGGCGCACCGTCCGGCGGATTGAGCAAAGACACGGATCTGACATGCGCCTGACCTTCCTGATCGCCGCCTGTATCAGCCCGCTCTTGCTGGTGGCGGGATCTGCACTTGCAGCAGACGGTCCGTTCGCCCCGAGGGTGATCGTCAACGACAGCATTGTCACGAATTTCGAGGTCGAGCAGCGGGCCAAGTTCCTGCGGCTGATCAATTCGCCGGGCGATCTGGAACAGGTGGCCGTCCGGGGTCTGATCGATGACCGGCTGCGGTTTGAAGCCGGCGTGGCCAATGGCGTCGAACTCTCCGAAGAGGACATCAAGGCAGGGCTGGAGGATTTCGCAGGCCGGGCCAACCTTACGGTCGAGGAATTCCAGAAGGGTCTTGCCGAGAATGGTGTTGAACCGGAAACCTTCCGGGATTTCGTTCAGGCCAATCTGGTGTGGCGCGATGTCGTACGGGCGCGGTTCGTGCCCAGGGTTGTCGTGTCGGACGGTGATGTGAAGCGGGCCTTGGCGGTGACCAACCAGCGCGGCGATGTCCGCGTTGCTCTGGCCGAACTGATCATCCCCGCCCCGCCGGGGCAGGAGGCCGATGCCCTGGCCCAGGCCGAGGAGCTTCTGGCGCAGGTGCCGGAGCTGCAGTCCTACCTGATGATCGTGGGCTCGGGCGACGTCACCCAGTTCCTGTCCTTCGCGCGGCTGAAGGACTGGGAGGAGCGCCAGGTGTCGCAGCAGCAGATCGTGCAGCAGATCTCGCCGAAACTGCGCAAGATCGCCGGCGTGCAGGCCTTTGCCACCAATCCGGCCTCGCTCGGCGTGCGTGGCTTCGGCAAGCCCTTCCAGCGTGTCATGGTCAGTCAGGGCGAGCACCCGCACGCCATGCTCGTAGGCCCGTCTGACAACGGCTGCAGGCGCAAGAGCCCCGTCGGAAGCGGTGCTGTGACAATGCAGATCAATGTGCATGGGAATGACTATCGCCGGAATTCTGGTTTGTTATTATGCCGTCTCATCCCGCCCGTGGCTTGTGCCGTGAAACAATTCATCGATTTCATTCCGCTTATTCTGTTTTTCATCGTCTACAAGCTGGACCCGCGCGCGGTCGAGATCCTCAGCCAGGTCACCACCGCCACGCTGACCACCATGCTGCTCAAGAAGGGCTTGCGCAATGTGTGGATCCGCGGTGCCAGGCCGCTGCGCCCGGGCCAGCCGCAGCCCGTCAATGGTGCTGGTGTGGTTGTGTACGTGGGAAAAGACCGTGTCTGCGGCGGTGGTCAGCGCCGGCCAAAGCCCCGTATTGGCCGACCAGCCCGAGCTGAACAGCAGCGCCGCCGACTGCTGCGAGAACGCCGCGAGCGCCGCTGCGGTCGCTGCCGAATCACGCGCCGTGAACGCCCCGCCTTCGAGCAAGCCGCTGATGATCGGCACTGCCGACACCACCAGTGCCGCAGCGGCGGGCAGGGTGAGCAGCAGCACCAGTTCGATGGCGCGGTTCTGCGTGTGCAGCGCGATATCGGCATTGCCCGCGCCCAGTTGCCGCGACAGCGCCGGCAGCAGCGCCGTGCCGACACCGATGCCGATCAGGCCAAGCGGCAGTTGGTTGAGCCGGTCGGCGTAATAGAGATAGCTGACCGCGCCTTCGGGCAGGAAACGCGCCGCGAGTGCGGTCGAAATCAGCAGATTGAACTGCACCGCGCCGGCACCAAGCGCCGCCGGGCCGATGATGATCAGCAGTCGCTTCACCATCGGCGTGAACGCCGGCCAGTGCAGCCGCAACTTGATATCGACACGCACGCACGCCCACAGCAGCCAGATGAACTGCAGGATGCCGCCATGGTGACGCACACCGCCTGCACCCGCGCGGTGGTGACGGCATCGGGGCCGTTGAACGCCACCAGCCCGACAATCAACGCGACATTGAGCAGGATCGGCGCCGCGGCATTGACCGAAAAGCGCCCCAGCGAATTGAGGATGCCGCCCATCAGCGACACCAGCGAAATCAGCAGCAGATAGGGAAAGGTGATGCGGGTGAACTCAACCGCAAGCTCGAACTTCTGCGGGCTGGCATCGGGAAAGCCGCCGGTCAGCGCCCAGACGACAGGGCCGGTGGCGACCAGCATGACTGCGGTGAACACCACCAGGATCGGCAACAGCACCGACAGCACTTCTTCGGCAAAGCGCTGGCCGGCGCCGCTGTCTTCGGGGTTTGCGGCGATGGTGCGGCTGAACATCGGCACGAACGCCGCCGAGAACGCACCTTCGGCAAACAGCGCGCGGAACAGATTGGGCAACCGGAACGCGATGAGGAAGGCGTCCGCCGCCATGCCGGCGCCGACAAACCGCGCCATCAATACGTCGCGCAGGAAGCCGAGGATGCGGCTGACCAGCGTCAGGCTGCCGATGGTCGCGGTGGCGCGGACCAAGCTCACGGACTACCCCTCCCGGACTAGGGAGGGGGAAGTGCTACGCATTGCCAACCGAAGGCTGGCCAGCGTTGCCGGCCTGCTGCTGCATGTACAGCGAGGCAAAGTCGATCGGTTCGAGCAGCAGCGGCGGATAGCCGCCGTCGCGGGTGGCATCGGCAACGATGCGGCGCGCGAACGGGAACAGGATGCGCGGGGCCTCGACAACGAGGAACGGCTCGAGCGCTTCGGCGGGCACGTTGCGCAGGCCGAACAGGCCGCCGTAGAGCAACTCGACGACAAACGCGGCGGCATCGCCGTTGAACGCCTTGGCTTCGATCTTGAGTTCGACTTCGAACATGTCATCGTTCAGGCGGCGGGCGTTGACGTTGACGTTGATTTCGATGCGCGGCGCGGTTTCCATCTGCAGCGACTGCGGCGCGTTCGGGTTTTCGAACGACAGATCCTTGACGTACTGCGTCAGGATGCTGACCTGCGGCTGCGTGTCGGCGCCGTCGCCAAAGGCAGTGGTGTCGATTCCTTCGATGTCGTCGGCCATGATCATATCTCTTTTTGAAGCTGAAACTGATGGCGCGGTCGCTAGCAGAGGTGAACCCGTTTAGGCAAGCGACGTAGCGTTGTCGCGGCACTTGCGGGCGCGGCGAAACACCCTATGTCGCATCTGCGGCACAGGCATGGACGATTGACCATCGGCTTGCTACAGTGTTGCAGTTGAATTGAGGCGTATTTGATGAGCGATAGCGGAACCTGGATCGAGATCGTGCTGCTGGCGATGCTGGCGGGCTTTATCGGTTTGCGACTGGTCAGCGTGCTGGGCCGGCGTACTGGCCATGAAAAGCCCGCGGGCGAGCCCTATCGCGCCGGCGCCCCCGAACTCTCGAAGCCCGGCACGGTCGCCACCGACGCGCGCAAGCCCGTCGCCATCGAGCTGCCGTCGGGTACGCCGGCCGCGCTGCGTGCCGACCTGCAGTCGATTGCCGATGCCGACCCGCGCTTTGAACCCGCGCGTTTCCTCACCGGTGCGCGCGCTGCTTACGGCATGATCCTCGAAGCTTTCTGGGCCGGCAATGCCGCCGACATGAAGCATCTGGTTTCGGACGAAGTGCTGGCGCATTTCACCAGCGCCATCGATGCGCGCAAGGAATCGGGCGTGCGGTTTGAAAACCGCCTCGTCGGCATCGATGCCGCGACGCTCGTCGGTGCGCAGATGGTCGGGCAGATGGCCGAAGTCACCGTGCGCTTCGATGCGCAGATCGCCGGCGTGTCGACCGACGCCAGCGGTGCCGTGGTTGCCGGTTCGAAGTCCGACGCGACGCCGACGCATGATGTGTGGACGTTCAGCCATCATGTCGGCTCGGCCGATCCGGCGTGGTTGCTGATCGCGACCGACGACGGAGAGTGACGCCGCGCTTTGCGGCACTGGCGGGACTGCTGTTCCTCGCCGGCTGCGCAACGACGACGCCCAAGCCGGCTGTACCGGTCGCACCTCCAGCCCCGACACCCGCCGCGCCGGCGCCTGACGCGCGCAGCCTTGCCACCCGCGCCGCACCGCTGGCGCAGCAGCCGGGCTGGGCGCAGGCCGACGCGACCGCCGCACTTGCCGCCTTCCGCAAGACCTGCCCGGCATTGCTCAAGCGCACCGACGCCAGCGGGCTGACGCAACCCGGCGACTGGGCCGCTGCCTGCGCCGCCGCCAAGACCGCGACCGACGCGCGCGGCTTTTTCGAAACCGCGCTGGTGCCGGTGCGGCTCGGCGACGGACGCGGGCTCAACACCGGTTACTATGAACCCGAAATCGCCGGATCGCGCACCGCCGCGCCGGGCTATGCGGTC
>CALDHQ010000462.1 GCA_937894055.1 uncultured Polymorphobacter sp. | reverse complement strand
GCTTATCGCCGAGAACGGCGTCGTGCTCGGCGAATCGGAGCGCTTCCGCTTCGACCTCGCGCTCATCGTCTCGCAGATCGACCTCGACCGGGTGCTCCCGCGCTGGGGGATGGCCCTGCCGCTCGCCGGCCTGGGCGTGGTCATCGGCAACCCCCGCAACACCTTCTACCTTGAGGCGCTCGACGCGCTCGTGAATTGGGACGACTTCTCGGTGGTCTCGGCCACCCTGTCGGTGACGAGCCCGTTGTTCGACCGGGTGGTCGCGGACCACTTCCAGAACAATTTTTCACTCTGCGCCCGCCTGCAGGAGGCGGGATTCAGGCGGCCGGGATTGGTGATCCATAACCACCACGACCGCCGCTGCGGCCACAGTATCACGGCCGCCTACGCGTGGCACGGGACCTACGGCGGGGTCGAGGCGGTGCGGGCCCACGTGTGCGAGAAGGTGGACGCGGCGGCGTTGCGCGTCTGGCTGAGGACGGAAAAACCCGATGTCGTGTTGGCCGAGCACGACGCGTTGGCGCGCCAGTTGCGCGAAGCGGGGATTTTCCCGGCCGGCCTGCCCTTGGTCAGTTGCTCGGCCCGGCCGCTGGCGGACGGCACCTTTCCGTTTTCGGGCAACTACGACAACCCGGAGGAAATCGGCGCAGCGGCGGTGGAGGAATTGGCGCGGAAAATCGCCACCGGGCAGCCGGCCGGACCGGCGGCTTCGCGCAGCGCGCCGTAGCCCGCCATGTCGGTGGCATCGAGCGGCACATAGTCGAGCCGCGCGAGGAACTTCGCCACCGCCGCGTCATTGCCGAGCCCGCCCGCGACATGCGACCCAATGGCATCGGCAACCAACGCCGCCAGCCCGTCGCGATCGAGCGCGCTGCGCGCCGTGCCGACAATCCGCAAATCGGCCGCGAGCAGCCCGTCGACATCGAGCGCGAACAGCGACGGCCACAACATGCGCCGCGCCAGATCGCCGGTGGCGCCAAACAGCAACAGCGCCGACATCGAACCCACCCCTGAACCCTCTTGCTTGTATGCGGTCACTAACTTCGTAGCACTTGGCCATGCCGCCGACAATCAATTTTGCAATCGATTGCAGAAAACGCTTAACAAGGCATTGAAACTGCGCCATGAAGCGGGCGAGTCAGTTTCTGGGGTAATCTTTGCATGACCGCGCCGTCCATCGGCAATCTCGCCGATCTTGCCCGCATCGCCGGGGTGTCGACCTCGACCGTGTCGCGTGCGCTCGCCGACAGCCCGCTGATCAGCGAAAAGACCCGCACGCGCATCGCCGAACTGGCGCGCGAACATGGCTTCCAGCTCAACCAAGTCGCCCGCAACCTGCGCCTTGGCCGCACGCAGGCGATTGCCGTCGTGCTGCCGCTCGGCGACGAAAGCGCGCAGCATGTGTCCGACCCGTTCATCATGACGCTGCTCGGCTTCCTCGCCGATGCACTGACCGAGCGCGGCTATGACCTGCTGCTGACGCGTATTGTGCCCGCCGACGACAAATGGCTCGACCGGCTGACGATCTCGGGCCGCGTCGACGGCGTCATCGTCATAGGCCAGTCCGACCAGCGCGCCGTGCTCGACCGCACCGCCGCACGCTACCTGCCGCTCGTTGTCTGGGGCGAGGCCGGCATCGGCCAGCAGCACTGCGCCATCGGGACCGATAACCGCGAAGGCGGCCAGCTGGCCACCGCGCATCTATTGTCGCAAGGCCGCCGCCGCATCGCCTTCCTCGGCAACCCCGCCGCCCCCGAAATCGGTGCACGCCATGCCGGCTACCTCGCGGCACTTGCTGATGCCGGCGTCACCGCCGAGCCCAGCCTGCTGCTGCCGCTGCAACTCGGCTCCGAAGCCGCGTTCGGCCTGACGCGCGACTTTCTGGCGGCGCACCCCGAAATCGACGGCATCGTCGCGGCCTCCGACGTCGCCGCGATGGGCGCCATCCGCGCGCTCAGCGAAGCAGGCCGCGCTGTCCCCGAAGCCGTCGCGGTCATCGGCTATGACGACGTCCCCTTCGCCGCGCACACCACCCCGCCGCTGACCACCATCCGCCAAGACCTTGGCAAAGGCGCCGAGCTGCTGGTGGCGGCGCTGTTCGAACGGATGGCAGGGACGGCAACGCCTTCGGTGGCGTTTGCGCCGGAGCTGGTGCTGCGCGCTTCGGCTTGAAGGGCCTCCGGCGGGCAGGGGCTTGCCCCTGCACCCACAAATTGGGTCCGCGCACCAAACGTCACGCCGCGATTGTGGCACTGCAAATTACTGGGTGCAG
>CALDHQ010000461.1 GCA_937894055.1 uncultured Polymorphobacter sp. | reverse complement strand
TTGCCATGGGTGCCGGTGGCGCCATAACAGTTGAACACAGCGGATTTACCCTTGGAGCACTGGGTATGGATATCTATTCCTTCGCCTGAAGCTCTGACAGCCGCTGCAAGAAGGCGGTTTCATCCAACACGGGAACAGCGAGTTCATTGGCTTTATCCAATTTGGAGCCCGCCCCCGGTCCGGCCACGACACAGTGCGTCTTGGCTGAAACGGATCCCGCAACCTTGGCACCCAAGGCTTCCAGCTGCTGCTTGGCCTGATCGCGGCTCATGCTTTCCAGTGTACCGGTCAGTACCCATGTCTGCCCTGCCAGTGGCAGACCAGCCACTACCCGCTTCTGGCTCTCCCAATGCATGCCAAAAGCACGTAACTGGACTTCCACCTGACGAGCCCGCACTACGTTCGAAGGATTGGCAAAGAATTCACGCAGCGATTGCTTGGCCTTTTCGTTGAGCCCCTTAAACACGCTGAGTTCCAGCCAGTCCTGACTGAGCGCGAACAGTGCCTCAAGGCTGCCGGCCTTGGCGGCGAGCTTCTCGGCGTCTTCCTTGTCGATCGTCTCGGCGGCGCGCTCGACCAGCGAGACGATGTCGCCCATGCCGAGGATGCGGGACGCGATACGGTCGGGATGGAAGGGCTCCAGCGCATCGAACTTCTCGCCGACGCCGATCAGCTTGACCGGACGGCCGGTGACGGCGCGCATCGACAGCGCCGCACCGCCGCGCGCGTCGCCGTCCATGCGGGTCAGCACGACGCCGGTCAGTTCAACCTGCCCCGCGAACGACGACGCGACATTGACCGCGTCCTGGCCGGTCAGGCTGTCGACGACCAGCAGGATTTCGTCAGGCGCACCGACACCAGCAACGGCCCGCATTTCGTCCATCAGCGCGGTATCGACATGCAGGCGGCCGGCGGTATCGAGCAGCAGCACGTCGAAGCCCTGCAGCTTCGCCGCCGACTTGGCGCGCTGGGCGATTTCGACCGGCCCCTGCCCGGCAATGATCGGCAAGGTCGCCACCGAAATCTGCTCGCCGAGCACGCGCAGCTGTTCTTGCGCTGCCGGGCGCGCGACGTCGAGCGACGCCATCAGCACCTTCTTGCCGAACTTCTCGTTGAGGCGCTTGGCGATCTTCGCGGTGGTGGTGGTTTTACCCGATCCCTGCAGACCGACCATCATGATGACGGCGGGCCGGGTGACATCGACATTTAGTGGCGCGCTGTCGCCGCCGAGCATGTCGACCAGCGCATCGTTGACGATCTTGACGACCATCTGCCCCGGCGTGATCGAGCGGATAACGTCCGAGCCGATCGCTTCGGCGGTCACCTGGTCGATGAAGGTCTTGACGACGGGCAGCGCCACATCGGCTTCGAGCAGCGCAATCCGCACCTCGCGCATCGCCGCGCGCACGTCGAGCTCGGTCAGCGCACCGCGCCCCCGAAGCTTGTCGAACACGCCGCCAAGGCGGTCGGAAAGGCTTTCGAACATCGTCTACTTTGCTCCAAACGAACTTGCGCCGGCGTGCGAGTCTTCGCAGGCCGGCGTACGTCCGTGGACGTTGAATATCGATCACACCTTGCGGCGGGATGCGCGGCTGTTACGGCAAAGCCGGTTTGCGGTCAAGCAAAGTGCGTTTTTGCTGCGCTCGGCATGGCTGACTTGGCGCAACCACTATGCTAGCTTCGCGCCACACGGCCCTGATGGAGTTTGATGCCATGTTGCACCGCTTCGCCCGAATCGCCCTGATCGCGGCCATTGCCGCGGTTCCTGCCTACGCCTCGGGCGGCGGCGGCGGTGGTGGCTTCAGCAGCATGCCGAGCGATTCCACGCCGCAATATGACCCCGCAGTCGAATATGCCAAGGGCAGCGAGGCGCTCAAGGCCGGCGACTACAAGGCCGCCGACAAGGCGTTCAAGAAAGTACTCGCCGTCACCCCCAAGGACGCCAACGCGCTTTATATGTCGGGCCTCGCCAAGGCCGGCGACGGCGATTTGAAGGGCGCCGCCAAGGCGTATGAAAAGGCGCTCAAGATCAATCCGACGATGCTGACCGCGCGACGCGACTATGCGGTGACGCTGTTCAAGCTTGGCGACGCCGACAAGGGGGCCGCCGAACTGGCAACGCTCAAGACGCAGGCCGCGACCTGCGGCGACACCTGCCCGCAGGCTGCCGACCTCAAATCGGCGGTCGCGGCGGTCGAGGCCGCGCAAACCACGGGCAAGACCGCGGCGCTGGCGCCGCCGCCGAGCCTGTTGTTCGCCGACGCGACTGCCGGCGACGGTGCCTATCTCCACGCCGTCAGCCTGATCAACGAGCACCGCTATACCGAGGCACTCGCCGCGCTCGATGCCGCAAAGGCAGCGTTCGGCCCGCACCCCGATGTGCTGACCTATATCGGCTTCACCTACCGCAAGCTCGGCCAGTATGACCGCGCCGAAAGCTATTACCGCCAGGCGCTGGCGATCGCCCCGACGCACCGCGGCGCCACCGAATATTACGGCGAGCTCAAGGTCGAGCGCGGCGACATCGCTGGCGCGCGTGCCATGCTTGCCGCGCTTGAGGCGCAGTGCAGCTTCGGCTGCATCGAGGCCGAGGACCTGCGCCGCTGGATCGACGCCAAGGGCGCTTGAGCATCGCCAAAAGGTTCACTGCCGCGCTGGCGCTGCTGCTTGCGGTAGCTGCCGCGCCCGCCGATGTGCCGTTGCGTGCGCTGCGCTGGCTGGCGCCGGGCACCGACCGCGTCGCCGCGCTGACGACGCAACCGACCGAATGCCTGCCACCCGCCGCCATCGGTGACCGCGCTGTCGAGATCGGTCGCGCCGCATTCCGCTCGCCGCTGCTGCTCGGCGGGCAGGCATCACGCGCGGGATTAAGCTGTAACGCCTGCCACCTCCAGGGGCGCGGCAATCCCGACTTTGCCTTCCCCGGCCTGTCAGGCGCAGCCGGCACCGCCGATGTCACCTCGTCGCTGTTCAGTTCGCACCGCGGCGACGGCATCGCCAATCCGGTGCCGATCCCCGACCTCAGCGCCGCGACCCACAAGATCAGTCGCGACCGCGCCTCGCCGGCGCTCGCCGACTTCATCAACGGGCTGGTGGTCGATGAATTCGATGGTGCGCCACCGCCAGCGGCGGTGCGCGCCGGACTGGCCGCCTATGTCCGAGCACTGTCGCCATCCGCCTGCCCGACGCGTGCAGTGGAGCCGTTGACGCTCGCCACCACGCTCGCCGATGCCGACCGCTCGGTCGTCGCCGCGCAGGCCGCGCTGGCCAGCGGCGACCGCGAAACGGCCGCCGCAATGCTGCTCGCCGCGCGGTCGCAACTCGGGCTGGTCAATGAACGCTTCGCTGGCGCCGCACTGGCGAACGACCGCGCGCTGTTGAGGCGCGCCGATGCCGACCTCGCGGCGGCGCTGAGCCCCGTGCGGCGCGGCGACGCCGCCCAACTCGACAGCTGGCGCGCCGCCCTGCCGGGCTGGCGCGCCACACTCGCCGCGCATGAAAGCCAATCGCTGTACAACCCCGCGCAACTGGCGCGGGTGCTGGGTCCGGCCTAGCCGTTCGCCATCGCGCGGGCGCGCAGCGTCTTGTATTCCTCGTCGCTGATCGAGCCGGCCTTCTTCAAGCCGTCGAGCTTGGTCAGTTCATCGGCGACGCTGTAGCCGACAACCTGGCGCAGTTCGTCGCGCGCCTTGTTGGCGCGTTCGATGTTGCGCGCGCCCATGCCGTGGCCGTGGAAAATCAGGTAGGCGAACACGCCGATATAGGGCGCCACGCCGAAGAAGATGATCCACAGCACCTTCTTGAAGCCCGAAATGTCGTCATGGCGGAACAGGTCGGCAATGACGGTGATCATCAGCCAGAACCACGTCACCAGCATGAAGATGATGAACGCGTCGCGCAGGAATTCGCTGAGACTCATGGCAGTTACCCCTCAAAATGGCGCCCCGCGCCGAACCTCGCCACGATGCACCGGTGCCTTTGCGAGGTCAACTGCGGGGAAGGTTAAGAGCCTGCCGCCCGCACATGGCCATCTTCACCTCTCCCTTCAGGGGAGAGGTCGACTCGTGCGGCAGCACGGCGGGTGAGGGTTTTCCGGGGGTTGGGCGTGCTGGGGCCTGCTGGCGCTTTCATAGGCCCTCACCCGCTCGCGCCCCAGCGCGAGTCGACCTCTCCCCTGAAGGGAGAGGTGGAGAAAATGGGTGCAGGGGTCACCCCTGCCCGCCGGAGGCTCTTTACGTCATCTCGCTCGGATCAAAATTCAGCTCGAACGACTTCCACGCCTCGAACATTTCCGGCGGCAGTTTGAGCGGCGAGCAGCGCAGCACCGCGCGCCGGGCGGTTTCGGCGAACGCCCGGGCGTAGTCGGCATTGCCTGCGGTCGCGCCGGTCTGGCTGACCACCGTCGGGCGGCCGATGACGCTGCCGTCGCGTTGCAGGTCGATGTGCAGGACGACGGTCATTTTCTTGACGTCGGCGCCGCCGATCGGCGGGTTCCAGCATGGTGCGATTTGGGAGCGGATCGCGGCCTCCAGGCTGGCGGTGGCGCGGGCGTCGAGCCGCGCGCCCTTGGGGATGGCGAGTTCGATCGACTTGGCGAAATCGGCGGTGTTGCGCGGTTTGACCTTGGCCTTGGGCAGGCTCTTGTCGATCAGGTTCGACAGTTCCTGCGCATCGAGCCGCGCGGCGGGTTGCTTGGGCGGCTCGGCCTTGGTCACCGGCTTGGGGTCGGGCGACGGGGTGTCGGGGTTGACCGGTTCGGGTGCGGCATCGGGAACGGGCGCGGGTTCGGGTGACGGCGCGATGTTTTCCTGCGGCGCGGCTTCCATCGACGGCTTGGGCAATTCGGTGACGCGCGTCATCTCGGCGACCGCGACCACTTCGACCGCCACGGCTTCCTCGAACTGCGGCAGCTCGCGGTATGCCATCTGCCAGCTCAGCGACAGGATACCGAGCAGCGCCAGATGCGCCACCCCGACCCCGACCAGAGTGATGCGTTCACTATCCACGGTAGCTCACGGCGCGACGGTGTCGGCCGCTGCCGGTACTGCCACAGCGCGCGCGACTTCCGGCTGGCTGACCAGTGCGACCTTGCTGAAGCCTGCTGCCGAAATCTCACCCACCACGCCGATGACGCTGCCATAATCGAGCTTGCGGTCGGCGCGGACATAGACGCGCATATCCGCCCCCCGCGCCTCGCGGATCGCCGCCAGTTTCGCGGTCAGCGCGCCGGGGGCGAGCTTGAGGCCATCGATGAACACGCCGCCCTTGGCGTCGAGCGACACCTGCACCGGCGTATCGTCGGCCTTGAGCGCGCCGGCCTTGCTGTCGGGCAGGTCGACGGGCACGCCGGTCACCAGCAGCGGCGCGGTGACCATGAAGATGATCAGCAGCACCAGCATGACATCGACCATCGGCGTCACGTTGATTTCGGCCATCGGCATCTTGCGGCCACGGCGGCCGCCGCCTGCGCCGCCCATCATGCTCATTATTTTTCGTCCATGCTGTCGAGCTGGCGCGACAGCAGACCGTGGAATTCCTCGGCAAACGCCGACAGCCGGGCTTCGAGCTTGGCCAGCCCGTGCAGCAGCCGGTTGTAGCCGATGACCGCGGGAATAGCCGCGAACAGCCCGATGGCGGTGGCGAACAGCGCCTCGGCAATACCCGGCGCCACCACCGCGAGCGTCGTGTTCTGCGACGCGGCGATCGAGGTGAAGCTGCGCATGATGCCCCAGACGGTGCCGAACAGCCCGACGAACGGCGCGACGGCGCCGATGGTGGCGAGCACGTTCAAGCGGTCGCCAAGGTCATCGATTTCACGCGCAATCGCTACGCCCATGATCGAGGTCAGCCGGGCGCGCACGCCTTCGCGGTCGATGCGGCCCTTGGCGAGACTGCGGCGCCATTCGTTGAGGCCGGCGACGAACAGCTTCGCTGACGGGTGCGTTGATTTCACCGCCGGCTCGTACATGCCGTCGAGCGATTCGGCCTTCCAGAACATCGCCTCGAAGCGCTTGGCCTCGTTGTTGATCTCGCGCAGCCGGCGCGAGCGGTCGATGATGATCGCCCAGGACCAGACGCTCGCGGCGAGCAGCCCGAGCATGACGACTTTGACGACAATGTCCGACTGCAGGAACAGCGCGAACGGCGAAAGATCGGTGGCGGCCTTGGCGGCGACGGAAAGCGGTGCTTGCATGTGGGTGTCCTAGCCGTTCGCGGCCGTTTGAGCCAGTAGCGCCTTGAAGCGCGCGTCCCAGTCGCGGGGCTGGCGCTGCGGCCGGCCGTTGGCGCCGAGCCATGCGGCAGTGACGACGCCGCTGGTGAGTTTGGTCGGCCCGCGCCAGATGTCCTGTGCGATGACGGTGGCGGCGGCGCGCACCTGCACGACGCGGCTGTGGACGACCAGCGCATCGTCGAGCCGTGCCGGCGCGTGCCAGGTCATCGCCATGTCGTGGACGGCGTAATAGCCCTCGCCTGCCGCCATCACCGCCTGCTGCTCGATGCCGATGCAGCGCAGCATGTCCGAGCGGCCGCGCTCCATGAAGCGCAGGTAGTTGGCGTGATAGACGATGCCGGTGAGGTCGGTGTCTTCGAAATAGACACGCACGGCGAAGCGGTGGACGCCAGCTTCGAAGCGGCCCTGATAGGGGAGGTCGGTCATTGGCGGGATTCTAGGCGCTGCGGGGGCGTGCGGCTAGGGCAAGGGGGATTCGGTTGGGCGCGCGCGGGGAACCGGTCGCCTCTTTCCCTCTCCCCTTGCGGGAGAGGGCGACTCGCGGCACGCGAGCGGGGTGAGGGGTGCCTTGCGGCACTGAGAAAGTAAGGAAGTAAGGGCGTCGTGGCAAAGCCACGCCGTCGGACGGGTTCGGCGGGATTTACCCGCCGCCCCGCCGGCCGGCTTGCGCCGAGTCAACGCCCAAGTCGAAATTCGCGCGAAGTGCGCAAATTTCGCCTTGCGCGTTGCCGGCTTAAGCTTCCCGCTTGGGATCCCGCAGTTCGGCGATACGCGCCGACTTGCCCGAACGGCCACGCAGATAATACAGCTTGGCACGACGCACGACACCGCGGCGCACGACTTCGATCGACTCGATGTTCGGCGAATACAGCGGGAAGACGCGCTCGACGCCTTCGCCGAAGCTGATCTTGCGGACGGTGAAGTTGCTGCCCATCGCCTTGTTCGAACGCGCGATGCACACGCCTTCGTAGTTCTGGACGCGCGAACGCTCGCCTTCGACGACCTTCACGCCGACGCGCAGCGTGTCACCGGCGCGGAACGTCGGGATCTTCTTGGCTTCGAGAAACTTCGCAATCTGCTCGGCTTCGATCTGTTGAATGAGATTCATCTCATTTTTCCTTCTTCTTGTGCGCGCCAGAGGGCGACTGGACCCGAGCACCGAGATGGCGCTCCCACAGGTCCGGCCGCCGTAGCCGTGTGTCCGCTTCGGACTGCGCCAATCGCCAGGCGGCGATTTTCGCATGATCCCCCGATCGCAACACTTCGGGGATCGCCAAGCCCGCCCATTCGGGTGGTCTTGTATAATGCGGATATTCGAGAAGGCCGCTTTCGAAGCTCTCGTCATGTCCGCTGGAAGCCGCGCCCATTACACCGGGAAGCAGCCGGACGCAAGCATCGAGCAGAACCAGCGCCGCCGGCTCGCCGCCCGACAGGATATAGTCGCCGATGCTGACGGGTTCGATGAAGCTGCCGTCGGGCAACGGGGCTTCGAACAACCGTTCGTCGAAACCTTCGAAACGCCCGCACAGGATGATGGCGCCAGGGCCGGCGGCCAGTTCGCGCACGTCGAACTCGGTGCGTAACGGCGTGAACAGCCCGGTTTCGAGGCGGGAGAAGTCGAGGACGTCGCGGACGGTGTCCTCGAGTTCGCGGGCGCAGGACTGGATCTTCGTGAGCACGTCGGCCGGGACCGGAGCGGGCGTCTCCAGGTTCGTCTCGCAGAGGCCCTGGATGGCGTTGATCGGGTTGCGGATCTCGTGCGC
>CALDHQ010000460.1 GCA_937894055.1 uncultured Polymorphobacter sp. | reverse complement strand
TGGTGCAAATGTCGGGCGCGCGACGCGTCCTCGAAATTGGCACGCTCGGCGGTGTCAGCACGATCTGGCTCGCGCGGGCAGCTGGAACCAACGGGCAGGTGGTGACGCTCGAAGCCGACACCCGCCATGCCGAAGTCGCCCGCGCCAATATCGCACGCGCCGGTCTGGCCGACCGCGTCGATCTGCGCGTCGGCCCGGCGCTCGATACGCTGCCCACCCTCGCCGACGATGCGCCGTTCGATCTGGTGTTCATCGATGCCGACAAGCCCAACAACCCCGCCTATCTGCGCTGGGCGTTGCAGCTGTCGCGCCCGGGCACCGTCATCATCGCCGACAATGTCGTGCGGGATGGCGCGGTCATCGACGCCGCCAGCCCCGATGCGCGCGTCCACGGTGTCCGCGACATGCTGGCGATGATGGCGGCCGAGCCGCGGCTCGACGCGACGGCGTTGCAGACGGTCGGCAGCAAGGGCTGGGACGGCTTTGCAATTGCGATTGTGAAGGCGGTGCCGTCGGCATAGTCTGTGCGGCGGAGGTTCCGAACGTGGCGACGTCCCGGGGTTCGAAAATTCATGGCGAAACCGCCCCCGCTGCGGTGCGGGTGCCGCACACGCGGCGGTTGACGATCATCGCCAAGGACCCCGGCGTGCGGCTGGCTGATGGTGCGATGCTGTTCGCGCGCATCGAAATTCCTGCCGAGGACCTCGCCCCCGGCCCGACCGGCTACCGCGTCAAGGTCGTCGATTTCGATGCCACCGCCGGGCGCCTCTACAAGCCGCTCCAGCACTATGAGGCACCCGATGGCACGCTGGTCGATCCGTTCCGCGCCGGCGACGGCGAGGATGTCGGTGCACTCGCCGAAGCGCATCAGGCGCGGCTGCTCGCCGACCCCAATTTCCACGCCCAGAACACCTATGCCATCGTCATGCGCATCCTCGCGCGCTTCGAATTCGCGCTGGGCCGCCGTGTCGAATGGGGGTTCAACGGCCATCAGCTCAATGTCGCGCCACATGCCTTCCTCGATGCCAACGCCTTTTATTCGAACGAGGATAGCGGGCTGATGTTCGGCTATTTCAAGGGCAAGTCGGGCGCGATGGTGTTCACCGCGCTGAGCCATGACATCGTCGCGCATGAAACGACGCACGCGTTGCTCGACGGCCTGCGCGATCGCTTTACCGAGCCGTCATCGCCCGACCAGGCGGCGTTCCACGAAGCCTTCGCCGATATCGTCGCGCTGCTGTCGGTGTTCGCGCTGCCCGAAGTCGTCGCGGCGATTCTGGGCGCGCCGCCGCGCGGCAAGGATGACGGCGGCAAGATCCGCGGCATCGACCCGGCAAAGCTGACGCTGGCGGCACTGCAGGGCTCGATCCTCGCCGGCATCGCCGCGCAGCTCGGCCTCGAACTCGATGGCTTGCGCGGCAATGCGCTGCGCCAGTCGGTGCTGCTCGAACCCGATGCCGGACTGCTCGCCAGTGACGAATTCGCCGAGCCGCACCGGCGCGGCGAGGTGCTGGTCGCGGCGATGATGCGCACCGCACTGACGCTGTGGCGCAGCCGCATCGAGACGTTGGGTACGTTCGATGGCGGCCGCTACAACCTCGACCGCGTCATCGAGGAAGGCGCCAAGGTCGCCGACCATCTGCTCACCATGGCGATCCGCGCCGTCGACTATTGCCCGCCGACCGACATCGATTTCGGCGTCTATCTCGCCGCCTTCCTGACCGCCGACGCCGAGCTGATGCCCGACGACAACCGCTTCCGCTACCGCGAGACGTTGCGCACGACCTTTGCCAGCTACGGCATCACCACGCCCGGCGGCGGCCGCTGCGCCGATGACGGCAGCTGGCGGGCCTTCGATGCGGCGCTGCCGGTCAACTATGCGCGCAGCCATTTCGAATCGATGTTGCGCGACAAGGACGAGGTGTTCCGCTTCATCTGGGACAACCGCCGCGTGCTCGGCATCGGCACGCGCGCCACCATCAAGGTCGGCGCGGTGCGACCGAGCATCCGCCAAAGCCCCGACGGCTTCTTCGTCCGCGAAACCGTCTGCACCTATGTCCAGATCGCCAACATCTTCGGGTCGGAGGTCAAATCGGTGCTCGGTGTCGACCGCCCCGAGGAACTGGAAACCACGCGCTCGATCACGGCATTCGGCGGCGGCACCATCATTTTCGACCAGTACGGCCGCATCAAATATCACATTGCGCACCCGCTCAATGACGGTGAGCGCCAGAAGAAGCGTCTCGCCAGCCTCGGTGAAATCGATGGCGGCGAAACCGCATTCGACCGCCGCAACCGCTTTGCACTGCTCCACGCGGCGCGGGCGAGCGACTGACCATGGCCGCGCGGCGCCCCTCTGAAGTGGTGATCTTCACCTATCAGGTCGGCTTCGGCGACTGCTTCCTGCTGCGCTTCGTCTATGCATCGATGGCGCGTCACGTGCTGATCGACTTCGGCACGATGGGGCTGCCGGAATCGGCCGAATCGGGACATATGCTTCGCATCGCCAACGACATTGCCGACAAGTGCGGCGGCAAGCTCGACATCGTCGTCGCTACCCACCGCCACGCCGACCACATCAGCGGCTTCGCCACCAACAACGGCACTGCGTCGGGCGACATCATCGCCTCCCTCGCCAAGGATGCCGTGGTGCTGCAGCCGTGGACAGAGGCGCCCGATCTCGCCGTCGATGCGGTCGGGCCGTTGCCTGATGACCATCAGGGCTTTGCCGCGCGCCGCGCCTCGCTGGCAGCGATGCAGGGTTTTGCCGCGGAACTGGTCGCGGCGCTCGCCGCCAAGCCACCGCGCGGGCTGTCGAAGGCGGCGCTTGATCAACTCGCCTTCATCGGCCGCGACAATATCGCCAACCTCTCGGCGGTCGAAAACCTGATGGCGATGGGCAAGCAGCGCATCTACGCCTATCACGGGCTAGCGGTCGATTTGCGCAATGTGCTGCCCGGCATCAAGCTGCGCGTGCTCGGCCCGCCGACGCTCAAGCAGACCGCGACCATCCGCAAGCAGCGCGCCAGCGATGCCGACGAATTCTGGCAGCTGGCGCCGCAGCGGCTGGCTGCCGAAGCGGCACTCGGCACCGGCAGCGACGAACTGTTCCCCGGCCATCCCTATGCGCGCGCCACCCGCCTGCCGATGGAAGCGCGCTGGTTCGCGCGCCGTGTCGAAGCCGCGGCGGGCGACCAGAAGCTGGCGCTAGTGCGCGTGCTCGACAAGGCGATGAACAACACCAGCCTGATCCTGTTGTTCGAGGCGCGCGGCAAGAAGCTGCTGTTCCCCGGCGACGCACAGATCGAAAACTGGAACTTCGCGCTCGCGCAACCCGACATCAAGGCGCTGCTCGCCGGCGTCGATCTCTACAAGGTCGGCCACCACGGCAGCCGCAACGCCACACCCATGTCGCTGTGGAACGGCTTCGCCAACCGCGGCGGCCGCACCAAAAAGGGCCGGATGACGTCGCTGCTTTCGACCATGCCCGGCAAGCACGGCAGCGCCGACGAAGGCGCGCGCAGCGAAGTGCCGCGCACGACGCTGCTCAAGGCGCTGACCGACGATACCCACCTGCATTCGACGCATACGCTGCCACCCGACACGCTGTTCGAGGAAGTGCGGATCAAACTGGCCTGAGCCGGATCAGCCGACCAGTGCGTTGCGGTCGATGCCGGCGAT
>CALDHQ010000459.1 GCA_937894055.1 uncultured Polymorphobacter sp. | reverse complement strand
CGTCACCTTCCGCACGCCATCCAGCGGGATCAGTTCGTAGGTATCCGGTGCATAGACCCGGTCATCCAGCACCGCCGGCTCGATCAGGCTCGTAATACCGCCGTTCGCAGCCGGCGCCTGCTTCGCAGCGCCACCCTTCGGCGCCTTCAGCACATCCGCTTTCACAATCCGGCCATACGGCCCCGAGCCCTTCAGCGCCAACAGGTCGACGCCTTGCTGCGCCGCCAGCCGCTTCGCCAGCGGCGAGGCCTTGATGCGCTGACCCGTCGATTTCGGACCGCCGGGCTCCTGCCCGGCAGCTTTCGTCACCACAGCAACCGCCGGAGCAGATTGAGGAGAAGATGCCGGCCGGGAGGCCGGCGGTCCTGAAGCTGGCGCCGCAGCCTTGGTCTCAACCTTTGCAGGCGCAGCCTTCGGAGCCGCTGCGCCGCCCTCGCCATCAAGCTCCGCGATCACGGCGTTCACTTTCACGCCCTGCGCGCCCTCTTCAACGAGCAGCTTCGACACCACGCCCTCGTCAACCGCCTCGACCTCCATGGTCGCCTTGTCGGTCTCGATCTCGGCGATCACATCGCCGGGCTTCACCTTGTCGCCGACCTTCACATGCCACTTGGCGAGGTTTCCCTCCTCCATCGTGGGCGACAGTGCAGGCATGGTGATCGGAATGGTCATCAGGCGGTCCTGGCGGCGTTGGCTGTGAGGTTTCGCTTCCAGCGGTCATACCCGAGCCGATGCACGGCGAACCACTCGAAATGCTCCATGGCCTCAGGGTTGCGCTGCGCCTTGCGCAGGGCGCCGATGAAGTCATGGGAATAGTCGTAGAGACGCAACATGCGCGTCCGCATCGTGTTGCGGATCAGCGCTTCGTCCAGCGTGCGATCGCGTATCGCCGCACACATGAACTCGTGAAAGTTGAGCGCCCTCCGGAAATCCGGATCCACCGTCGCCATATCAGGCGAAGGCGGTGGAGAGTTGCGCGCGCGATTGTCCATTTCATCAAGCAAGGCTGCAAAGTCGCCGGTGACATCGCTGGTCATCAGCATGTCGAAGGTATGCGTCTTTCGCGCAAGCCGGCGTTGCTCGGCAGCCGCATAGATCCACCCGATCGTGGCCAGCACAATCGAAGCAGCAACTAGAACCTGTTCAAGAGACGGCATGACGATCAATCCCGAAAGGTTGAACTCCTACTCCCGATAACAAACCTTCTTCGCCGCTTCGACGATATCCGACGCATGCGGCAGCGACAGCTTTTCGAGGTTCGCCGCATAGGGCAGCGGCACATCGACATTGGTCACGCGCAGCACCGGCGCATCGAGGTCGTCGAAGCCTTCTTCCATGACAATCGCGGTGATTTCGCTGGCGATCGAGCAGGTCGGCCAGCCTTCCTCGACCACGACCATGCGGTTGGTCTTCTTCAGGCTGGCGAGCACCGTCGCCTTGTCGAGCGGGCGCAGCGTGCGCAGGTCGATGACTTCGGCGTCGATGCCGAGTTCCGCCAGCTTGGTCGCGGCATCGAGCGCGACGCCGACCGCGATGCTGTAGCCGACCAGCGTCACGTCCTTGCCGGTCTTGACGACGCGCGCCTTGCCGATCGGCAGCGCGATGTCGCCCACCGGCACATCGAACGTCTGGCCGTAGAGCAGTTCGTTTTCGAGGAACACCACCGGGTCGGGCGAACGGATGGCGCTCTTCAGCAAGCCCTTGGCGTCCGCCGCGCTATACGGCGCGATGACGATCAGCCCCGGCACGCTGGCGTACCACGGCGCATAGTTCTGGCTGTGCTGCGCGCCGACGCGGTGCGCGGCGCCGTTGGGGCCGCGGAACACCATCGGGCAGCGCATCTGGCCGCCCGACATATAGTTGGTCTTGGCGGCCGAGTTGATGATGTGGTCGATCGCCTGCATCGCGAAGTTGAAGGTCATGAACTCGACGATGGGCCGCAGTCCGCCCATCGCGGCGCCGGTACCGAGCCCGGCGAAGCCGTATTCGGTGATGGGGGTATCGACGACGCGCTGCGGGCCAAACTCTTCGAGCAACCCCTGCGTGACCTTGTAGGCGCCCTGATACTCGGCGACTTCCTCGCCCATCACGAACACCGTGCCGTCGGCGCGCATTTCCTCGGCCATCGCGTCGCGCAAGGCTTCGCGGACGGTCTGGCGCACGACGGCGGTGCCGGCGGGGACTTCGGGTTCGGTGGCGAGGCTGGCGGGGACGTGGCCGGGCTTGGCTTCGACGCTGATATTCAGCGCAGCGCTGGATTCGCGCTGGACGATGGCTTCCTTGGGCGCGGGCGCCGCCGGCGACGCGTCCTCGCCTTCGCCGGCGATGGTGGC
>CALDHQ010000458.1 GCA_937894055.1 uncultured Polymorphobacter sp. | reverse complement strand
CCGAGCCCGTGGTCGTGGCCCAGCGGCCGTGCACGGTTACCAGGCCCCGGTTGGTGAAGCTGCCGTAGTTCAAAACGACGCCGTCCGACGCCACGGTGATGGGCGTGAAGTTTTCCCAGTGGCCGCCCACGCCCAGCACGCCATCGGTGACGTTGATTCCGCCCGCAACGTTCGTGCTCACCCGGCCAAAGCCGCCGTAGCTGCCTTCGGACACCCCGGTGGTGCTGAAGTCCATGGGCAGGAAATAGCTGGCGGGCGGACCAGGAGCGGGTGTGGGCGCCGGCAGCGCAAAGCCGGGCAGGCCGCCGGTCGCATCCAGGAACGGCGCGGCTCCCGTGACAGTCATGCTGCCGGCCGCCAGGCTGATGCTTCCTCCGTTGCCGCCATCGCCGCCCGTGGAGAGTGCAGGGCGAGGGCCTTGCCGCCGGCCGTTACGGCGCCGCTGGTGGCGGGATCGATTCCAAAAAGCATCCTGGCGGTCTCGGTCCGTCCGCTGCCCAGCAGGCCCGCCAGCCCGGTGGCTTCGCCCGCCATCACAGAAAACGACAGGGGCCCGACCGTCCCGCGCCGTGCGAGGGATTCAACCCGGATCGCCTCCGTGCCCTTGGTCTCTGCCCTAACCGTTGGTCCGGCCAGGCCCGGGGCTTCCTTGCCGATCATGTGGCTGACGAGGGCCAGCCGGGACAGGGCGGCGGCTTCCCAGGTGCCCACGCCTGATCCGTCGTGATCGCAATCGCACCCAATTCAGCGTCCGTTGCCAGACACGCACGATCGCCAAGTGATAGCCCTGCACTCCGCGTGGTGGTCCTCAGCTTGCCCGCGCGCACCGCCTGACTGCGGTCGAACGGCACGACCGATACATCGAGATCGGCGAGGCTCAGGTCGATGACCTCATCGGGCACGCCGCGCTCCTGGAGCTTGGCGACAACCTCGGACAGATTGACCGCGCCAATATGGGCTTGCGCGAGCACCGCATGCACAGCTTCGCCGCCGGCCTCGCCGAGCATGACGGCGAGCAAAGCGGAAGCATCAAGCACGTACTTCTTGTCACTCATCATCCGCCGCCGCGCGCCGGTCGGCGATTAGTTCCTCCGACAGCGAGACACCCGGTGGCACGAATTCCCGCAGACGCGACTGCACGCGGGCAACCGCGTCGCGCAATGGACGGACGTGAATTTCGCCATCGACGACCTCCATGAGCACCGTGTCGCCGTCGGCCAGCGACAGCGCGCGCCGTAGCTCGACGGGAAGTTGCAGGCGTCCGCCACTGACCAGTTTTCCGCGCTGTATGTTCATTACACGCAATCCAATTCTACAAATTTCAGTCAATATACATTTTTCGATGATCTGTAGCAATCGATCCGACTGGCGTCGTTGCAAATGCGCATAGACCGGAACCGATGGTCACGCTGCATTCGCGCATAGTGTCGGCTGGCCAATCAGCGCGGCGATGATCGCCTCGGCGCGATCAATTGGAACGAACAGTCGCGTCTTGTATGCAATGATTTCGCTGAACAGTCCGAGCGATTTGTACCAGTCGAGCCGTTCGGGCGCATAACCCTTGAGCTCGATGCGGCGGCTGCCGTTGACGAGCGCCGAGACCAAGGCCAGCTCGGTCCCCGGAAGGTTGACGCGGCGCCCATGGCTGTTGGCCGCGTGCACCAACGCGGCGGGATCGACATCGATCGTAATCTTGACCCCGAGACGTTCGGCGAGTTCGCCGAGGTCGGCATCAGGGACGATGCGACCGAGATACGACGCCCCGTCGCGGTCGGCGATCCGCCAGACGCGCACCTGGTCGCGCGGTAGTTTGTTCCAGATCGGCAGCAACAACCCGGTCGCGATATTGACCGTCTCGACCTCGATACGTTGTGACGCGATTTCGGCTTCGGCGCGCCATAACGGCTCGAAACTTGCGAGATCGATGTCGTGCCAATGGCTCTCGTCGAGCGCTGCGCGCTTGATGCGCTCGGCCTTGGCCGGGCGGATCAGCTGGATGATTGGCAAAACTTCGCCGTCGTCGGCCATCATGCTGACGCCGGGGACGGCAGCAGCGACCATACCCGAGCGGCCGTTGCGCAGCCACCTGACGCGCGCACGCTGGCCGGTGGTCGCCATCATGCGATCGAAGCTCAACACCGAAGGGCGAAAGTGGAGTTCGAGCCGCAGCAGATGTGTCTCGGCCTGGCTGTGATGGTCGGTCTGCAACAGGTGGCGCTCGATCTCGACGACCTTCTCGGCAAGGATCGTCTCGACCCCGACATCGAGTTTGCCCGCCTCGCGCAACGCATCGATCCGCGCTTCGACCAGCGCCAGATATTCGTCGAACACGGCGTTCTGCAGATCGATCGGGAATGCCAGCAACCGATTGAGCCAGCGCTGGATCGGTGGCAGGTCTTCGCGCAGTTCGCCGTCCTCGTTGAGCAGCTTGAGCCCTGACCTGCGTTCGAACGCCGCGAAGTCGATGCTGGTGAGCTTGCCGCCGTGGAGCAGATGATACCAGCGGTTGAGCGCTTCCTTGGCGTGGATGCTTTCGAGATTGTCGGCGGCGTCGAACAGATTCTGGCCGCCGGTCTGGCGTTGCCCCCGCGTCAACGCGCCGAGGCTGTCGAGCCGCCGCGCGATCGTCGAGATGAAGCGCTTCTCGCCCTTGACGTCGGTGGTCACCGGCCGGAACAGCGGGGCCGACGCTTGATGCGTGCGGTGCGATCGACCCAGTCCCTGGATCGCGGCATCGGCGCGCCAGCCCGGCTCGAGCAGATAGTGGATGCGTCGGCACTGGTTCCGCGCGTTCCTGTCGGCGTGGTAGCTGCGCCCGGTGCCGCCAGCGTCGGAGAAGACGATGATGCGCTTGCTGCCGTCCATGAATGCCTGGGTTTCAGCTACATTGGCGCGCGGCGAACGGGATTGCAGCTTCTGACGACCATCGCGGCCAATGATGAGCCGACGCGTCCGGCCAGTCACTTCCGCCACCTGGTCGACGCCGAAGCGTTCGATAATTGCATCAAGTGCTGTCGCGATGGGCGGCAAGGCGCGCCGCGTCGGCAAGAGCGAACTGCGCATCGTCGAACTGCGCGGCAAGCGCTCGGCGGCTGATGTGGTGGCCGAACTGGCCGAACAGGACTTCGAGTTGCCCAAAGTGCTGATGCAATACCGCAGCCTGAGCAAACTTAAAAGCACATACACCGACCGTCTGCCCGAACAGATCAACCCGCGCACCGGACGCATCCATACTTCATATCATCAGGCGGTGACCGCCACCGGGCGGCTGTCCTCCAGTGATCCAAACCTGCAGAACATTCCGATCCGCACCGCTGAAGGCCGCCGTATACGTCAGGCGTTCATT
>CALDHQ010000457.1 GCA_937894055.1 uncultured Polymorphobacter sp. | reverse complement strand
CTTGTTGAAGCGTCCGATGGAGAAATTTTGGTGAACCGCACTGCAAACGGCATGTGGCCGGGCGTGCCGATGGCGTTGGCCGCGGCTGGACTGTTCGGCGCGAGCACGCCGCTGGCAAAGTTGCTGCTTGGCACCGGCGTCAGCCCGTGGCTGCTCGCCGGCTTGCTCTATCTCGGTTCGGGACTGGGGCTGCTGTTGATCCTTGGGGTGCGCTTCGGCCTGGGATTTGACGTTTCAGAAGCACCGCTGCGGCGACGTGATCTGCCGTGGCTGGGTGCTGTGGTGCTCTTCGGCGGTATCGCCGGTCCCGTGCTGTTGATGATCGGTCTTGCGAGCACGCCGGCGTCGACCGCTTCGCTTCTGCTCAATCTAGAGGGGCTGGCAACGATGGCGATTGCCTGGCTGGTATTCCGCGAGAATGTCGACCGGCGATTGCTATTGGGTGCAGCAGCAATCGTTGCGGGCGCGGCGGTGCTGTCATGGAGCGGACCGGCCGGTGAACTTGGGCTCGGCGGACTGGCAATCGCGGGAGCCTGTCTGGCCTGGGGCATCGACAACAATCTGACGCGCAAGCTGTCATCGGCAGACCCGCTCCAGATCACCGCGGTCAAGGGGCTGATTGCGGGCGCAGCAAATCTGGCGCTGGCATTGGGCAGCGGCGCGCGACTGCCGCCGCTTAATTTGACGCTCGCTGCCGGACTACTCGGATTGGCTGGTTATGGTGCCAGCCTGATCCTGTTCGTGCTGGCGCTCCGTCACCTCGGCGCAGCGCGCACAGGGGCGTATTTTTCGACAGCGCCGTTCCTGGGCGCGGTTCTAGCAGTCGGACTGCTCGGCGAGCAGGTTACGGTAGCGCTGCTGGTTGCCGCCGCGCTGATGGGAGTCGGCGTCTGGCTGCACCTCAGTGAGCGCCATGAGCATGACCATAGCCATGAACCGCTCGAACATGAACACCGTCACGTCCATGACGCGCATCACCAGCACGTCCACGGAGCGGGCGAGCCAGACGGCGAACCGCATAGCCATTGGCATCGGCACGAGCCACTGACTCATCGCCATGGTCACTTTCCCGATTTGCACCATCGTCATGGCCACGGCTGAGCAAAAGTTCGGCCAAACACCGCCAGCTATTTGCCCTACGGATGCAGCTGGGCTGCATCCTCGCAGGGGTCGGTCTCGGTCTGGATCGTCGCATGGTGCATCGCGTAGTGTGTTTCGAGCAGATTGGTGATGGCGCTGCGCACGACATCACCATCGGCGCCATCGGCAAGTTCGACATGCGCGCTGCAACTCGGCAAATCGGCACCGCTGATCCACAAATGGAGGTCATGAACACCCTGCACGCCCGCGACACCGGCAATCGCGGCGCGCACATTGCTGACGTCAATGCCGCGTGGTGCGCCTTCAAGCAGGATGTGTGTCGTGTCGCGGAGCAGCGACCAGGTGCGTGGCAGAACCCACAGCCCGATGGCGATGGCGACCACGGGGTCGACCCACGTCCACCCGGTGAAGTGAATGGTCAGCGCACCGACGACAACGCCGAGCGATCCCAGCATATCGGCCCAAACTTCCAGATATGCGCCCTTGACGTTGAGGCTGGCATCTCTGCCACCCGCAAGCACGCGCATCGCGATGAGGTTGATGATCAAGCCGATGCAGGCAATCGCCAGCATTCCACCCGATTGCACCGGGTGCGGATCGATCATCCGCTGAATGCCTTCGACCAGAATGTAGATGGCCACGATGAACAACAGCACGGCATTGAACGCGGCTGCGAGAATCTCGAAGCGGCGGTAGCCGAAAGTGCGTGCATCATCGGCCGGACGCTTGCCGATTTTGATCGCCACCAGCGCGATGGCGAGTGCCGCAGAATCGGTGAACATATGCGCCGCATCGGAAATCAGCGCGAGGCTGCCGAAAATGAACCCGCCGGCTATTTCGACGAGCAGAAAGCAGCCGGTCAATACCAGCGCGATTGTCAGGCTGCGGGCGTTGGCATTCTGGACGTGGCTGTGACCATGGGCTTCACCAGTGCCCGATTTATGCTCGCTCATTGACCTGTCTCCGCTCTCGGCGTTGCGCGATGATGGCCCTTACCGCCTGTTCGCAGAATTTCGACTGCTTCAAGCGTTATCAACCCGATGTCAGGCAGATCGGCAAGCCGTTCGACAAACGCGCGCAGCCGCGTATCCTCGTCAACAATCTCGATGACCACCGACCGGTCTTCTTCGATAATGTGATGCCTGTGGATATGCGCCGAGCGGCCAAAGCCGGTGATCGCCTGCACGACTGTCAGCCCGTCGAGACGGGCGTCAAGCGCACGCCGCGCGATCACCTCGAACACCCTACGGTCACCAAAATAGGCCGCCTCATCACTGTAGATGCGCAGCAATTTCATGGTGCTGTTCATATTCTCGCTCCTGCAAGCGGTGTGGTGGGCAGCGGTTCGGCTTCAGGTTCATGGCGCACCGGCGCACGCACCAGCACTTTGGTGATTGCCGGCAGCACCAGCAATGTCAGGATCGTCGCGCTGATCAGACCGCCAATCACGACGACCGCCAGCGGCTTCTGTACTTCGGCACCGGTACCGCTGGCGATAGCCATGGGCACGAAGCCGATGGCCGGCACGAGGCCGGTCATCAGCACCGGACGCACGCGTTCGAAGCAGCCATCGACGATCGCCTTGATGCGTTCGACGCCACTGTCGAGGCGCTGGCCGATGCTGCTCATCACCACCAGGCCGTTCAACACCGCAACACCCGACAGGCAGATGAAGCCCACCGCTGCCGACACCGAGAACGGGATGCCGGTCA
>CALDHQ010000456.1 GCA_937894055.1 uncultured Polymorphobacter sp. | reverse complement strand
CGGCGCCGGCACGCGCTTTGCCCGCGAGCTCGCGGCGGGGCTGGCGGCGGCGGAACTGGTGGTGGTGTCGGGGCTGGCGCGCGGCATCGACACCGCGGCGCACTGGGGCGCGTTGGAGGGCGGCACCATCGGCGTCATCGCCGGCGGCTTGGACGTCGCCTATCCGCCCGAAGCTGCCGACTTGCAGGCGCAGATCGGCGAACGCGGGCTGATCGTGGCGGAGCAAACGTTCGGCACGCAGCCGCAGGCGCGCCACTTCCCGCGCCGCAACCGCATCATCGCCGCGCTCGCGGCGGGCACGGTGGTGGTCGAGGGCGCGTTGAAATCCGGCTCGCTGATCACTGCGCGCATCGCCGCCGAGGCCGGACGCGAGGTCATGGCGGTCCCCGGCTCACCACTCGATCCGCGCGCGCAGGGCTGCAACCAACTCATCCGCGAAGGCGCGACGCTGATCCAGAACGCCGCCGATGTGTTGGAGGCGCTGGGTAGCTTCACCGCCGGCGTCGGCGGGCGTTTCGCCGCACCCGCTGCGCATTATGATGCTGCACCGCTGGCACTCGAAGCCGACGAAAGCGCGCACGCGACGGTCAGCGCGCTGCTGTCGCCAACCCCCTGCCCGGTCGACGAACTGGTGCGGCTGTCGGGGCTGCCGAGCGCGATCGTCGCGACAGTGCTGCTCGACCTCGAACTCGGCGGGCAAATCGTGCGCCATGCAGGGGGGCGAGTGGCGCGGATTCTGTCTTGATTTCGACAATATTCGATATATGAAATATGGTGTAAATTTGTAGCGTTGGAGTGATTTACGTAATGATAAACATTGTGAAATACTTTTCGTTGGCGTCCTTGGCGCTGCTTTCAAATCCAGCAACTGCACAATACATAAACGGTTATGCATCCAGCGTGTATTTGTTCGGAACGAACGTAGCGCAGACTGGACCAAATGCAAATATTTCATACGTGAACATGTATGATCGAAGCATTTTTGATCATGATGGCGGCAGCGTTTCATGGGCATTTCTACACGACCAATCCACCGAAAATGTCCGTGCTACGCAGTCGTGGCTTTACACTTACGACCAGGCCGCGGCGACTATCGGCAGCGGTGCCAATATGAGCGGGATCATAATGGCCGGCCAGAGCACTGCCGTGCTAAACGGTGGCAACCTGGGTTTGGCTGTTGTGGGCGGCAATGCCTCGGCAAATTTGGATATGTCGAGTGGCGCAACAGTGAGCGGGCTGTGGTTCGCCAATAGCGGCGGGGCCGCCGTCATCCGCGGCTATGGGCTTGCCGCGACGCAGTCGGTCGTTTCCGGCCAAAGTGCGACCGGAACGCCATTTTCGATCAATGTCACGTTCACGCCATGTGACTGGGGCGTCGGCTGTTTGGGAACGCCTATTGATGCGGCAAACTACGCCGGGTTGCAGTTGATTAACCTTGGCGCCGTGCCCACGCCGCCACCGCCGCCGGTTCCCGGCACAGTTCCTGACGCGCCAGCCTGGACAATGCTGATTCTGGGCTTCGGCTTCGTTGGCGCACAAGTTCGCGTCCGCCGCACGGAATCGAGGCGTTTGCTCGCTGGATGACATTTTATGCGGATTGCGCATGACTGGCGCACGCGGCAAAGAGCCCGCAGTCAACACTAGGAATCCGCACCCATGAAACGCGACACGCCCTCCGAACCCGGCACCCTGGGCGGCACGCTCGGCCAGCAACGCGTCATCACCATGGAGCCGGGGCACGCCGTCATCGAATATGAAGTCGGCCAGCACATGTGCCATTCGGGCGGCGTCGCGCAGGGCGGCTTTGTCGCCGGCTGGATCGACGCAGCAATGGCGCACGCCATCATCGCCGAGGTCGGCTTCGACCGCGTGCCGATGACGCTCGAACTCAAGGTCAGCTATTTCGCCCCCGCGATGCCGGGCAAGGTCCGCGCCGAAGGCTGGGCCGAACAACGCGGCGGCTCGACCTGGTTCATGGAAGGCCGGCTGATCGACGCCGCCGACAAGGTGCTCGCCAAGGCCAGCTCGACGATCCGGCTGATCGACGCCAAACGCGTCGCGGCGAAGGTCGCGGCGGGATAGTTCAAGGACCTCCGGCGGGCAGGGCCTCAGGCCCTGCACCCACTAGTTTGGCGCTCTTCAAATGGGTGCAGGCCTCAGGCCTGCCCGCCGGAGGCCCTTG
>CALDHQ010000455.1 GCA_937894055.1 uncultured Polymorphobacter sp. | reverse complement strand
AGCACCGACCCAAACTTATGGTGCAGGCCTGAGGCCTGCCCGCCGGAGGCCCTTAGTCTTCATCCCCGTCAGCCGGTGCGCGCGGTCGATGCTCACCACATAGTCCGCAAGGCGCGGTAGCGAGCGCCGCATCGCGCGCGACAGGCGTTCGTAGTGCGCCATGAAGTCCGCGACTTCCGCCACGCTCATGCCGCGTCCGGTAGCGGCGCGAAGTTCGGCTTCCTGTTGCTGGCGCCACGCCAGCGCGGTCGCATAGGCGGGCGTCTGCAGCCAGACCAGCGCATCGACTTGCGCGAACAGCGGTACATAGTCGGCGGCCAGCCGCGCGTTGACCCAGCGCCGCCAGATGCCGTGCGGATCGGCCTGCGCTTCGAGCGCGTTGACCGGTCGCGCCAGTGCGGCAGCGCTTTGCGGCCGCGCGCCGATGCACCAGCCTTCGAACAGCAGCACATCGACCGGCGCGTCGACAATCCGCGGTTCCGCCGCACGGTCATCGCGACTCTTGTCGAAAATCGGCAGTGCCACCGGCCCGCGCCCGTGCAGCAGCGCGTCGATCAGCTTGTGCCCCAGCGCCACGTCATGCGTTCCCGGCACGCCGCGCGTTGCCAGCAGCGGGTGCACCTCTGCCGCCAGCGCCGCGCGTGCCGCCTTGGGCAGATACAGGTCATCCAGCCCGAGCACCGCGACGCGCAGCCCCAAGCCCTGCAAACGCAATGCCAGTGCCGCCGCGAGCGTCGACTTGCCGCTGCCCTGCGGCCCGGCGATGCCGATCAACTGCGCCCGCCCCGCACGGCGACGTGCCGCGAGCGCCGTCGCGAGCATCTCCACCACGTCGATTTCAGGCTGCGTTTCGGCCACCGCCATTGTCCCCATTTTGCCGCGCCGCACCCTATACAAGCCGCACGCCTTGGTCATAATGACCGCGCATCACGTCCGGGGAAAGCCACCATGTCCGATACCGTCACGCCGTTCACGCTCGCCGTTCCGCAGGCGCAGCTCGATGACCTTGCGGCGCGGCTGGCGGCGACGCGCTGGCCCGAAAAGGAAACCGTGGCCGACTGGACGCAGGGCAGCCCGCTCGCCAAGGTCCAGGCGCTGGTCGAACATTGGCGTGACCGCTACGACTGGCGCGCCTGCGAGGCCCGGCTCAACGGCCTCGGCCAGTTCAAGACCAACATCGACGGCCTCGACATCCACTTCCTCCATGTCCGCTCGAAGCACCCGAACGCGCTGCCGCTGATCGTCACGCACGGCTGGCCGGGGTCGGTGATCGAGTTCATGAAAGTCATCGGACCGCTGACCGACCCGACCGCGCACGGCGGCAAGGCCGAAGACGCCTTCCACGTCGTCATGCCGTCGCTGCCGGGCTTCGGCTTTTCGGGCAAGCCGACGCAAACCGGCTGGGGCGTGCCGCATATCGCGATGAGCTGGGTCAAGCTGATGGAGCGGCTGGGCTACGCGCGCTGGGTGGCCCAAGGCGGCGACTGGGGCGCTGCGGTCACCACCGCGATCGGCGTCATCAGGCCGCCGGCGTGTGCGGCGATCCACGTCAACATGCCGCTGATCTTCCCCGGCCCCGAAGACATGGCCGACCTGACCCCGATGGAGGCGAGCGCCGTCGCCGGGCTCCAGCATTATCAGGAGTGGGATTCGGGCTATTCGAAGCAGCAGGGCACGCGGCCGCAAACGCTCGGCTACGCGCTGGTCGACTCCCCCGCCGGCCAGGCGGCGTGGATCTACGAGAAAATGTGGGCGTGGACCGACAACCAGGGCAACCCCGAAGACGCGCTGACCATGGACGAAATGCTCGACAACATCATGCTCTACTGGCTGCCCGCCACCGGCGCATCATCGGGGCGGCTGTACTGGGAAAGCTTCGGCAGCTTCGGCTCGCAGCAGCTCGACCTGCCGGTGGGCGTCAGCATCTACCCCAAGGAAATCTTCCGCTCGTCGCGGCGCTGGGGCGAACGCCACATGTCGAACATCATCCACTGGAACGAAATGCCCAAGGGCGGGCACTTCGCGGCATGGGAGCAGCCGGCGGCATACGTCGGCGAAATCCGCGACTGCTTCCGGCAGGTGCGCTAGGCGCGGTTGCGGCTCGATTGAGCCGCCTTCCCATTCACCTCGTCATTCCCGCGCAGGCGGGAATCCATCTTTTCGTCGCCCGCAGATGGATTCC
>CALDHQ010000454.1 GCA_937894055.1 uncultured Polymorphobacter sp. | reverse complement strand
CCGTGGATTTCGATGATCCGCTCGGCTGCAATGCCCGACGCCTCATGCAACCCATCAATGTTCTGGGTGATGACCGTGGTGACGTGGCCCATGTCCATAAGCCGCGCCACCGCCCTGTGGCTGGGGCCGGGCTCGGCCTTGGCGATGGTTTCGCGGTGCGGATAGGCTGTGATCATGATCACCGGCAGCCGGCCGTGGTGCGAAAAGCGCGGATCGCGGATCACTTCGAGCAGCGCCGCGCCGTTCATGTCCGGCATGTACCAGTCCATGAACATCACGTCGTAGCGCTGCGCCAGCTTGATCATGTTGCGGAAATCCTGCTGGTTGCCGGCGCGCCGGCCGCCCTGCATGTCCGAGCAGTTGGGCGGGCTCGCGACCTGCGCGAACACCAGGTTCTTGCCGCCGATCTGCACGTTGCGTTCGGGGTTGCGTGCGTGCAATGTGAACTCGGACGGGCAGGTCTTGATAGCCTCCAGGATCAGGTGTCGGTCGATACGCACCCGCTCCGAATCCGGCTTGACGTCGGCGCCGGCCTTCTTGAGGATGGCGCGGGCCTCGGGATGCATGAAGTCCATGCCCATCTCTTCGAGGATGGTCAGCGAGGCATTGTGGATGGCCTCAAGCTCATCCTCGGACACCACCGGCGTCTGCGGAAAACGGTGCTGAGCTTGCGGTACTTGGTGGTGGAGAGGGCAGCACGCACCGTGCCGCTGGCGCGGCCCGCACGACGGCGTGGCGACGCCGCGCTGGAGCACGATTGCTGCAGCAAAGCTCGGCGTGCCGATCCCGGGCAAGCTGCCGGTCAGCATCCAGGAACGCGCGTGGAGCTCGCCGATCTGGTACCAGCCGAGCTGAGGGGTTTTACGGAGATGACGCGGCGGCGCGAATGGGGTCTATGACACCCATCCGCCACCACATCCGGGCCGCGTCATGAAGCGTATCGAAATCACCTACTTCTCCGACCTGCTATGCGTCTGGGCATGGTTCGCGCAGCCGCGCATCGACGCGGTCCGCGCCAACTTCGGCGACCGCGTAACCTTCGTGCCGCGCTACTGTTCGGTGTTCGGCGACACCGCGCGCAAGATCCCGGCGCAATGGGGCGACAAGGGCAGCTACGACGGCTTCAACGCGCATCTGCTGCACGCCGCCGCCGGCTTCCCCGAGCTCACCGTCAATCCAGAAATCTGGCGCAGCGTGCGGCCAGCGTCGTCGCTGTCGCCACATCTGATACTCAAGGCGGTTGAGCTCGGCGCTGCCGGCGGCGCGTGGGACGCGGCGGTGACCGATGCTGCGGCGCTGGCGCTGCGCCATGCGTTCTTCGTCGACGCGCGCGACATCGCCGATGCCGCCGTGCAACGCGACACATTGGCGGGCGCCGGCGTCGACCTTGCCGTCATCGACGCGGCGCTCGCATCGGGCGCCGCGCACGCCGCGCTCGCCAGCGACTATAAGGACGCCGACGCGCTCGGCGTGCAGGGCAGTCCGACGTTCATCCTCAACGACGGCCGCCAGAAGCTGTTCGGCAACATCGGCTACCGCATCCTCGAAGCCAATATCGAGGAATTGCTGCGCGCCCCCGACCCCGATCAGGCGAGCTGGTGCTAGAGCGCTTGACAGCAGCGCGTTGAACGATGCGAAGTGGCCCCAAACAAACTTGGGGATTCAACATGACCGCGCACCACATCCGCTATGAACTCGACAGCGACGGCATCGCCACGCTGACCATCGACCGCCCCGAAAAGCGCGGCGCGATGACCTATGCGATGCTGATGGAATTCACCGCCAAGGTCGCCGCCATCGCCGATGACGAGCGCGTCCGCGTGCTGATCGTCACAGGTAGCGGCGGCAGCTTCTGCGCCGGCACCGACCTTGCCGATCTCGCGACCATTCCGGGCGAAACGCGCGGCGTGCGCGGCGGCCAGCACGAAGTCGGCAAATGGTGGCCGCTGGTGCAATGCCCGGTGCCGGTCATCGGCGCGATCGATGGCTATGCGGTCGGCATGGGCGCCGAGTTCTCGAGCCAGTGCGACGTCCGCTTCATCACGCCGCGCACGCGCTTTGCCTGGAACTTCGCGCAGCGCGGGCTGGTCCCCGACACCGGCGCCGGCAGCTGGCTGCTGCCGCGCATCATCGGGCCGTCGCGCGCGCTGCGGCTGCTCTACTCGACCGAATTCCTCGAAGCCGACGAAGCGCTGACCTTCGGCTATGCCCACCGCATCGTCGCCCCCGAAGACCTCGCCGCCGCAGCCCGCACCGAAGCCGAGCGCTACCTCACCGGCTCGCCGATGTCGCTGCGCCGCATCAAGCAGCTGGTGTGGAAAGGCCTCGAACGCGATGTCGCCGAACACATGGCCGAACATGTCGCCGCAATGAGCGCCTGCTTCAAATCGGCCGACCACAAGGAAGGCGTCGCAGCGTTCCTCGAACGCCGGCCGGCGCGCTTTACCGGCAAATAAGGGCCTCCGGCGGGCAGGGCTGAGCCCTGCACCCGAAATTTAGACCATAGTCATTCCCGCGTAGGCGGGAATCCATCTTCGGCACCGTCGCGTGGATTCCCGCCTACGCAGGAATGACTATGTATTGGGTGCAGGGGTCACCCCTGCCCGCCGGAGGCTCTGCTTCCAAGCCCTCAATCAGGCAGACGGATTTTCGGCAGCAGCATGTAGCTGACGGCCGCGCCGGCAAGCATCACCGCCGCGCCGACCAGCGCGATGTCATAGCTCTGGCTATAGTCATACAGCCGGCCAAAGCCGACGACCCCGGCGGCGGTACCGAGCAACGACGCCAGCATCAGCGCGCCATAGATCGCGCTGTAATGCGCCAGCCCGAACAGCCGCGACACGAACCAGGCGAGCACATCGGTTTCGGAGCCCTGCAGCAGCCCGACCAGCACGATGGCGAGCGGGATCGCCACATTGGGCGCCGGCGACCGCAACAACAGCGCCCCAACGGCCCCGCCGAGCGTGACGATGGCGGCGACGCGGCGCGCGTTCAGCCGGTCGAACAGCATGCCGACGCCGATGCGGCCGATCAGCACCGACACCGAAAACAGCGCGATATAGAAGGCAATCAGCCCGGCGCCGACACCCTTGCCCGACAGCATCGGGTCGAGCTGCGTCAGGATGCCCGTCGACGGCGCATTGACCAGCACCATGCCGAGCGCCAGCATCCAGAAACCGCGCGTGCGCAGCGCCGCGCGCCAGGTCAGGCTCGACTGCGCCAGCACCGCCATGGTCGCCGCCAGTTCGGGTGCGTCGGCTTCTTCGGCCTCGACATCGGCGGGCACGACATCGGTCGGCGCCGGTCGCACGCCGATCAGCACCGCGGGCAAGCCGATGCCCAGTGTCAACGCCGCCAGCGCCAGATAGCCGCCGCGAAAGCCCCAGTTTTCAATCGCCCAGCCGACCACCGGCGTCAGCAGCAACGCACCGAGCGACACCCCCGACGCCATGACGCCGAGCGCCTGGCCCTTCGCACGGTCGAACCAGCCGTTGACGATGCGCGTATAGACCAGCCCGGTGGTGCCGGGTGCGGCGAGCCCGATGGCGAACGAATACAGCACGAACTGCCAGTAGCTGCCGTTCATCAGCGACATGCCGACGAACGCCAGCGCCAGCGCCACGATGCGCGCCGAAAGCGCAATCTCCTGGCCGCGCAGACCTTGCGGGCCTTGGCGGGCAGCGGCGTGCCCGTGGTGGCGGTGGGCGGTCCGGCGCCGAGACTTTTGGTATCGGTCGGGGGACCGAGGATGGCGGTGATCTGTTCGAGCGTCATGCCGTCCTCGGCGTAGACGTCCAGCGTCGCGATGCCGGCGGCGCAGGCGAGGGAAAGGCCGAGGGGAAGCAGGACGGAGACACCACGCATGGCTTTTTCCTTCGAGGTTGTCGGGGGCCGCATCATGCCCAAACATCGGCCCGCGTAAAGCCGGGCCATCGTCGCGGCAGTCGATGGCAAGGCAGAAGTGGAGGGCACGGCGTGGGATCAACAGATCAAGGGGAAAGCCTGATTATCCGCAACTGTGCGCAAGACGCTGTTTCAGGCTCAGCGCGGGCAGCTCGAAGAAGTAGGCACCCAGGCTGAGGGCGAAAGCCACCAGCATGCCGACCATCAGGAAGCGGCCCATGAAGCTGAAGTCGCGCTTGGTGGTCAAGGCCACGGCCGACAGGCCCAGGAAAGCCACCGCG
>CALDHQ010000453.1 GCA_937894055.1 uncultured Polymorphobacter sp. | reverse complement strand
CGTTTCGCGTCAGCTTCCTCAACAAGTGCGATGAGGCCGAACGCAGCATCGTGGCGGAATATTACCAGCGCGTTTTCGGTGAAGAACTGCCCGAGTCGGTCGCGGTCAAAACCCGGCGCTAACCGTGGCGGGCTGGCAGCTCGCGCAGATCAACGTCGGGCGGCTGATTGCCCCCGAAGGCGATCCGCGCGTTGCGCCATTCTTTGACCAGCTCGATGCAATCAATGCTGTTGCCGACGCGTCGCCGGGGTTTGTATAGCGGCTGGTCGGTGACGGCGGCAATGCCACCGGCATCAAGCCGGCGCCCGATGACTGCCTACTGATCAACCTGTCGGTCTGGGAAAGCGCCGAGGCGCTCGCCGCGTTCGTTTACCAGAGCGCGCACACGCCGGTGATGATGGCGCGGCGCGACTGGTTCGAACGATTCGGCGGCGCCTATACCGCGCTGTGGTGGGTACCAGCGGGACACCGGCCGAGCCCTGACGAAGGCTTTGCCAAACTCTGGTTACTCGACCGCTACGGGCCGAGCGCACAGGCCTTCACCTTCAAGACGCAATTCCCGCCCGCAGGCTAGCGGCAGGTCACCTGCCCCTTGTCGATCGAGCTGCCGATGACGGCGCCGAGCGTGCCGCCGAGCAGCGCACCAAGTGTCTGCGAGCCGCCGGGGGCAAGCACCGCGCCAAGCGAACCGCCGCTCAGCCCGCCGATGATCAGGCCCGTCGTGCCGTCCGAACGGCGGCAATAATAGCGGTTGTCCTGCCCGCGGTAGATGCGCTCGTTGCTGGAGACATAGCGCGGCTGGTAGTAGCGGCCGTCGCGGTAATATTGGTTGGCATAGTAGCGCGTCTGCCCCGGCGCCGGGCGGTTGTAGCTGTAGTTGCGATAGTTTTTCCAGCCATTGCCGTTTGCCGCACCCTGCCAGCTGTAGTGCTGCGCGTCGTAGCGATTATAGCCGCCATAGTCGCGGCGCTCGTCATGGCGGTCGCCGCCGTTGCCGTAGTGGTTGCCGTTATCGTGCTTGCCGTTGCTCTTGCCGTTGTGGTTGCCGTTGTTGCCCTTGCCCTTGCCATGGTCGTCGGCAAATGCAGCAACAGGGGCGGCGAGCAGTGCCAGCGACAGGCAGGTGGTCAATACGCGGAACATCGGCGTTCTCCTTGGGGGCCCAATGCGCCGCAGCGTGGCGCTGGCCCGTTGCCCACAGTGTCGGGGGACAGCCGTGAACATCGCTTGAACACGCGGGCGGCCTGGAGGTTCCGATAATGTCGCGGGGCGCCCGTCCATCTTGCGCATTGCACGGACTGTCGGCAAAGGTTGTTGACGATGACCAATCCCGAAAACCCCCTCGAAGATTTCCGCCAGGCGCTCGCAGCCACGATGCGCGCGCTCGGCCATGATCCGGCGTTCGACCTTGCCTATACCGCCGACAAGCCGTCGTGCTTCGGCGATCAGGCGCGGGTGCCGCAACCGGCGCGTGCCTTGCCCGCCGACCAGGTCGCCGAAGTCCGCGGCTGGGCCGATGCCTTTGCGCTGAGGAAGCGCCACCACGATCCCAAGCTGTTCGCCGCCGACCTGCCCGAAGCCGGGCTGCCGCGCGACATTTTCAACGCCGTCGAGCAGGCGCGCATCGAAGCCATCGGCTCGGCCGAAATGCTCGGTGTGGCGCGCAACCTCGACCGCATGACCGAAAACCGCATCAAGGGCGATCCCATCGTCCGCGCCCGCACCCCCGACGAGGTGCCGATGGCGACGGCATTGGGGCTGATCGTGCGTGAACGGCTGACCGGCACGCCGCCGCCGGCGCTCGCGGCCTCGGCAATCGATCTCGTGCGCCGCGATATCGAGGAACGCGCCGGCGCCGACCTCGACGACCTTGCCGCCAATGTCGAAGATCAGGCGGCGTTCGCGCATGTGCTGCGCCGCGTGCTCAACGACCTCGGCCTCGGCACCGATCCCGATTCCGAACCGCAGGACGACGACAGCGAATCGGAAGACCAGTCCGACGAACAGCAGGACGGCGAGCAGGGCGACGATCAGGAAGGCGAAGCCGGCACCGACAGCTCGACCGAAACCCGCCCCGAGGAATCGTCCGAACAGGGCGACGACGCCGACACCCGCGAAGTCGAGATGGACACCGAAATGTCCGCCGATTCGGAGATGGGCGAAGAAGGCGAAGAGGGCATGGTGCCATGGCGCCCCAATTCGATGATGGGCGACCTGCCGCGCGACTTCGATTATCACGCCTATACCAACGCCTATGACGAAATCGTCGCCGCGGAAGAGCTGTGCGATGACGAGGAGCTGACGCGGCTGCGCGGCTATCTCGACCAGCAGCTCGTGCACCTGCAAGGCGCGGTCACCAAGCTCGCCAACCGCTTGCAGCGCCGCCTGCTGGCGCAGCAGAACCGCGCGTGGGAATTCGATCAGGAAGAAGGCCAGCTCGACGCCGCGCGGCTGGGCCGTGTCGTCACCAACCCGACGCACGCGCTGAGCTACAAGGTCGAACGCGATACCAAGTTCCGCGACACCGTCGTCACGCTGCTGATCGACAACAGCGGCTCGATGCGCGGCCGGCCGATTTCGATTGCGGCGATTTGCGCCGATATTCTGGCGCGCACGCTCGAACGCTGCGCCGTCAAGACCGAGATCCTCGGCTTCACGACGCGCGCCTGGAAGGGCGGCTCGGCGCGCGAAAAGTGGCTGGCGGACGGTCGCCCGGTCAAGCCCGGCCGGCTCAACGACCTGCGCCACATCGTCTACAAGCAGGCCGATGCGCCGTGGCGGCGCGCCCGCAAGAACCTCGGGCTGATGATGCGCGAGGGGCTGCTCAAGGAGAACATCGACGGCGAGGCGCTGCTGTGGGCGCACAACCGCATGCTCGGCCGCCCCGAAGACCGCCGCATCCTGATGGTGATTTCGGACGGCGCGCCGGTCGACGACTCGACGCTCAGCGTCAACACCGGCAACTATCTCGAACGCCACCTGCGGCAGGTCATCAACTGGATCGAGGCGCGTTCGGGCGTCGAGCTGATCGCGGTTGGCATCGGCCATGACGTGACGCGCTACTACAAGCGCGCCGTCACCATCATGGACGCCGAACAACTTGGCGGCACGCTGATCGAACAGCTGGCGCAGCTGTTCGAGGAAGACACGCCCAAGCGCGGGCGCAAGAAGTAGGCGGATCAAGAGCCTCCGGCGGGCAGGCCAGCTCTTGTCCAAGATGGCGGCCTGCACCCGATTGTATTTGTGCCACTGGCGACGAGCTTGGGTTTGCGCGCTGGCCGCATCGCGAACTGGCCACAATTCATTCAGAGCGCATTCAATCGAATTGGCGTATATTCTGTCATGTTCGATGGCTGCGTTACGCCTCGATCGTTGCTGGTTCGGAAAGGAACTGGATATGCGTGCTTTTTCGCTGACACTCGCGACTCTCGCGCTCGCCGCGACTCCCGGCTTCGCTGGTCCGCATGGCGGCAACTATTCGGGCGGCGGCCAAAACGGCGGCTATGGCGGCCAGGGCTATAGCGGTGGTCGCGGCGGCTATGGCCAAGGCTATTCGGGCGGCCAGAACTACTCGGGCGGACAGAATTACGGCGGCAATCGCGGCTATGCCGGACAGGGCTATGCCGGCGGGCAAGCATATCAGGGCCAAGGCTATCAGGGTCAGCGCTATGGCGGCCAGCCGCAGGGCTATCGCGGCCAGGGTTATGGCGGTCAAGGTTATGGCGGCCAGCCGGGCTATGGCGCTGCCGGCTACAATCAAAACGGCAACTATGGCCGACCCGGCTACCCGCAGCAGGGCTACGGCCGCCCGGGCTATCCGGCGCAAGGCTATGGTCGCCCCGGTTATCCGCAGCAGGCCTATGGCTATGGCTATCGCGGCGGCTATGTCCAGCCGGCCTATGGCTATGGCTATCGCGCGGCCGCCTACTACGCCCCCGCCTATGGCTATGGTTATCCGGCCTATGGCTACGGCTATGGCTACCCCGCCTACGGCTGGGGCTATGCCGCGCCGGTCGCTTATGGCGGCTACTGGGGCGGTTACGCGCCCGTCGCCTATGCCGCACCCTATGCGTACGGCTATGGCGGCTACGGCTATGGCTGCAATACCGGTGCGGGTGTCGCGCTCGGCGCGGTGACCGGCGGCTTGATCGGCAGCGCTGTCGCGCCCTACCCCGGCGATC
>CALDHQ010000452.1 GCA_937894055.1 uncultured Polymorphobacter sp. | reverse complement strand
GGATCCTCGGCCCCGAAAAGGGCGGCCGCGGCCGCAGGCGAGGCCTTGCCGCGCGGTTGTCGGACATCATCAGCTACGACGACGCCGGCGCACTGGCGCTCGAAGCTGCCGGCCACGCCGCACGCGCGCTCCCCGGCGAGGACTGGCGCGGCCGCATCACCGGCGGCAGCCCCGACGGGCCGATCGAAGCGCTGCTCGCCGCGGTGCGGACGCAGGTGCTGGCGCGCGCCAACAATGCCGAGGCGGGCTACAGCCTCGAAACCGAAGTCGCCGATGTCAGCGCCGCCGTCATCGAAGCCGCCGCCGTCGCCAGCGCCGCGCTCGAAGCGTTGCGCGCGCCGCTCGCGGCACTCGAAGCGCGGCTCGTCGCGGTGCTCGACGACGCCCCTGACTGGCTCGACGGCCCGGGCCGGGCGCGCATCGAAGGTGCGGCCAGCGGGCTGCGGCTGCGCGCCACGACGCTCGGCGCCTGGGTGGCGCTGCTGGCGCGGCTTGGCGGCCCCGCCGAACCCGACTTCATCGATTGGTTCGCCGTCGACCGGATCGAAGCCCGCGAGCTCGATGTCGGCATCCACCGCCACTGGCTCGATCCGACGCGGCCGTTTGCCAAGGCCGTGCTCGAACCCGCGCACGGCGTGCTCGTCACCTCCGCAACCCTGCGCGCGCGCGGCGACACGGCGGGCGATGCGTGGCGCGACACCGAACTGCGCACTGGCGCGACGCATCTGGCGCTACCGCCGCAGCGCTTCGCCGTCGACAGCCCATTCGACTATGCTGGGCAGGCGCGCGTGCTCATCGTCAACGACATCAAGCGCGGCGACTTGCCGGCACTCGCCACCGCCTATCGGCGGCTCATCATGGCGGCGGGCGGCGGCACGCTCGGGCTGTTCACCGCGATCGCCCGGCTGCGCAGCGTCCATGCGCGCATCGTCGACGCGCTGGCCAAGGAAGGCCTGCCGCTGTTCGCGCAGCACGTCGATCCGATCGACACCGGCACGCTGGTCGACATCTTCCGCGCCGAGCCCAAATCCTCGCTGCTCGGCACCGACGCGCTGCGCGACGGTGTCGACGTGCCGGGCCAGTCGCTGCGGCTGGTGGTGATGGAGGGCGTGCCGTGGCCACGCCCGACGGTGCTCCACGCGGCGCGACGCGCGGCGTTCGGCGGGACGGCGTACGACGATCTGGTGACACAGGGCCGGCTGGCGCAGGCGTTCGGCCGGCTGATCCGCCGCGCCAGCGACCACGGCGCGTTCGTGCTGATCGGCCCCGCCGTGCCGTCGCGGCTGCTCAGTGCTTTCCCGCCGGGGACGCCGGTCGACCGGCTGGGCATCGACGATGCTGTTGCGGCGGTGGCAGCGATGCAGACGGCGTCGCCGGTGCTGGCAAAACAAGTCGAATTGTAACATCACGCTTTTACAGCGCCGTAACGCTGCTACATGATGGTGCCTGAAGCGGGGAAGATGGGCTGCGTGAAGAGACTGATCCTGTTGCGGCACGCCAAATCGGGCGATGATCTGGTCGAGCGTGACTTCGACCGGCAACTCAGCCGGCGCGGCCAGCGCGCCGCGATGCGCATCGGCCAATGGTTCGCCGATGAAGCGATGAACTTCGACGCAGTGATTGCCTCGCCGGCGCAGCGTGTCCGCGAAACCATCGAATCGGTCGAACGCGGCATCGGCTTCGGGCTCGAACCGCGCTTCGAACCGCGCATCTATCTGGCTTCGGCGGCGACGTTGCTCGAAGTCGTGCAGGCGACCGATGACACGGTGGGCAGCCTGCTGCTCATCGGCCACAACCCGGGGCTTGAGGACCTGGTGTTGATGCTCGCGGGCGACGATGACGCGCTGCGCGCCGAAGCCGAAGTCAAATACCCGACCGCGACGGTGGCAGTGCTCGATTGCGACATTGATCGCTGGGCCGACCTCGACGAAGCCTGTGGCACACTCAGCGCCTTCGTGCGCCCGCGCGATCTCGATCCGGCACTGGGGCCGGGCAACTGATCACCCCCTGATCCTCCCCGTCTTCGGGGAGGGGGACCGCGCTCTTCGCGCGGTGGAGGGTTCGGGCGCCGGCATTTTGCGCAGCAACTGCAACCGACAATCGCAGCGGCGGGCGTTCAACCCCTCCACCGCCAAGCGGCGGTCCCCCTCCCCGAAGACGGGGAGGATCAAGCGGCGTGGGTTAGCGCCCCGCGGGCTTGGCCTTCGCCGCGTCTTTTGCGGCCTTCGCATCGGCCTTGGCCTGCTTGGCTTGCGCCTTCTTGGCCTTTTCCTCGGCCTCGCGCGCCTCGCGGCCGCGCTTCTCGTCAGCCTCGGCATCGGTGGTGACAACCGCGTCAATCCCGGCGCCGACCGCCTTGACCGGCAACAGCACGACGGTGGTCACCGCACTCGCCACGACGCAACCACCAAGCGGCAGGCACAGCAGCGCCAACGCGAGCGCGCGCCGGGTGATCGTCAGACGGTGAAGCTTTCGCCGCAGCCGCACTGGCCCTTGGCATTGGGATTGGTGAACACGAAGCCGGCGGTGAAATCGTCTTCCTGCCAGTCCATGACGCTGCCGATCAGATACATCAGCGAGCCGCCGTCGATGAACAAAGTGCCGCCCGGCGTTTCGACGCGCTCGTCACCAACGGCGGGCTGCGTCACATAGGCGAGGCTGTACGCCAGTCCCGAACAGCCGCGCTTGGGCGTCGTCAGCCGCACGCCGGCCGCCGGCTCGGGCGCCTTGGCGATGATGTCGGCGATGCGCTTGGCGGCATTTTCGGTCACGCTGATCGGTGCCGGGCGCGGCGCACGGACGCGGGGTGTGGTCGCAGTCTCCATCACAGCATCCCCATCTCGAGCTTGGCTTCGTCGCTCATCTTCGCCGGATCCCACGGCGGATCCCAGACGAGATTGACCTCGGCCGACCCGATCCCCGGCACGCTGCCGACGCGCAGTTCGACTTCGCCGGGCATGGTCTCGGCGACGGGGCAGTGCGGCGTCGTCAGCGTCATCGTCACCAGCGCGTGGTCGTCATCGAGCTCGACGTTGTAGATGAGGCCCAGGTCATAGATGTTGACCGGAATTTCGGGGTCATAGATCGACCGCAGCGCGTCGATGACGGCTTCGTACAGGTCGCCACCGGGCTCGCCGGCGGGCGTCGATGCGGGCTTTTCGCGGATGAAACCTTCGAGGAAGTCCGGCTTGCGCGCTTCAACGGCGGCACTGCCGACCGGCGGCGCCTTGGGCACCTCGGGGGCGCTTTCGACTTCTTCGACTTCGAATTTGCGTTCAGCCACTTGGTCTACTCCACTAGCCGAAGATCTTGATGACGCGCGCGATGCCGATCGCCAGCCGCTCGATATCGGACGCGTTGTTGTAAATGCCGAAGCTGGCGCGCGCCGTCGCGGGCACGCCGAGCAGCGCCATCAGCGGCTGCGCGCAATGGTGCCCGGCGCGGATGGCGACGCCGGTTTCGTCGAGGATGGTGCCGACGTCGTGCGGGTGGACGCCCTCGACGTTGAAGCTGACGATGCCGGCGCTGTCTTCGGGGCCGTAAAGCTGCACGCGCTCGAACCCCGCGAGCGCCGTGCGCGCCGCCTTGACCAGCCGCGCCTCGTGCGCCGCGATCGCATCGAGGCCGATGCTGTTCACATAATCAATCGCCGCGCCCAGCCCGATGACGCCGACGATATGCGGCGTGCCGGCCTCGAAGCGCTGCGGCGGCTTGGCATAGGTCGTCGCCTCGAACGTCACGGTTTCGATCATCGCACCGCCGCCCTGCGTCGGCGGCATCCGCATCAGCAGCTCGGGCCGCGCCCACAGCACACCGATACCCGTCGGGCCGTAGAGCTTGTGCCCCGAAAACACGTAGAAATCGCAGTCGAGCGCCGCCACATCGACGGCCATGCGCCACTGCTCCGCGGTATGGCGCTCAACGGCTATCTCTCCGCCGGCATCCGCACCGACCACGAGACGACCACCGCCGCCGAGGCGCTGGACTGGGCGGGTGCGATGCACGCGATGGTCGGCCTGGCGGGCCCGATCGAGGTCTTCTTCACCGCGCTGATGGTGAACGATCCCGACGAGGTCGTGCGCACGCGTCGCCTGGGCATCCTGGGCGTCGTGATGACCAGCTTCCGGCAGATCGCGGACTTCTCGCGGATCTCCACGCGGTGAGGACGTTTCGCCGCGTCGCCGTGTACTGCGCGTCGAGCAACCAGACGCTCGCGCGCTACGGGGACGCGGCGTTCGCCGTGGGCGTCCAGCGACTTTTGCAGCGGCTCGTCGATGACCTTCAGCCTGGCCGGCCAGCTGCCATACACCAGGGCCAGGTAGATCTTGCCGGTGTCACGCGCGCGGAACTGGTCCTGCAGCGCGGTGAGCGCGAGGGCCTGGTGTCGGCCGTCGGGGACCTGCCCTGACACGAAATGCGCGATGGTGCGGTATGCGGCGCGCGTGGCGTCGTGGAGCGGTCCCGTGACCGCCGTCGCAGGATGGAACGAGAACCGGTTCTCGATGTCGTTGGTGCGCTCTGCGGACATGAAGGCTCCTCAGCCGAGTAGACGTTGCACGAGCGCGGCGGACACCGCGCCGATGACTGCCGCCGAACCTGTCTGTCCCAAGTTACCGAACGAGGCTGCATTGCCGATCTGGACGGTCGCCACGCCCCGGTTAGCAATCGTGTTTCCAAATTCGACTC
>CALDHQ010000451.1 GCA_937894055.1 uncultured Polymorphobacter sp. | reverse complement strand
CGGCGAGGTTGAAGATGATCTGCGCGAAGCTGCCGCTGTGTTCGCTCATCATGTTCGCACGTGCGGCGGCCATTTCGGCAGGCGGGAAGTCGCGGTCGGCCCAGTGGTCGGTGGGCGGCGCGGGGGCGGGCGCATTGCCGACCGCGGGTGCGGGGAGCGGCGCTGTGGGATCAGGGGCGCTGACCTCCATGTCCATTTCGCTCGGCACGGCCGCGGGCGTTACGGGCGCGGGCGCCATCGTGTGCCCGGCATGCGGATCCTGCGCCTGCGCGGCGGTGGCGGCGCAGAGCAGCAAGGCGGCGAGCACCCTCATGCTGGCCGCACGCTGACGATGCGCATCATGCCGGCGTGCATGTGCAGCAGCATGTGGCAGTGGAACGCCCAGTCACCGAGCGCATCGGCGGTGAAGTCGAAGCTGACCAGCCCGCCGGGCTGGACGTTGACGGTGTGCTTGCGCGGGGCATGGTCGCCGTGGCCGGTCACCAGCTCGAAGAAATGCCCGTGCAGGTGGATCGGGTGGTTCATCATCGTGTCGTTGACCAGCGTGATGCGGACGCGCTCGCCTTCGATGAACGGGATCGGGTGGCGCGCATCAGTGAAGGCGACACCGTCGAACGACCACATATAGCGTTCCATGTTGCCGGTCAGGTGCAGTTCCATCGCCCGCGACGGCGCCCGCGTGTCGGGGTTGGGCGCGGCGGCCTTGAGGTCGCGATAGGTCAGCACCTTGTGCCCGACATCGGTCAGGCCGGTGCCCGGCTCGCCGGTGCGGTCGGTCGGCATCGGCGAGATCATCTGCACGCCGGGGCCCATCTTGACCTGCGGCGCGATGCTGCCGTCGCGCATGTCGTGGTCCATGCTGCCATGGTCCATGCCGGCCATTCCGCCCATGCCCATGTCGGTCATCGTCAGCAGCGGCCGCGCGCGCAGCGGCGGCACCGGCGCCACCATGCCGGGGCGCGGCGCCAGCGTGGCGCGCGCCATGCCCGACCGGTCGATGGTTTCGGCGACGATGGTGTAGGCGGTATCCGCCGTCGGCGTGACGATGATGTCATAGGTTTCGGCGACGGCAATCTGCAGTTCGTCGACGGTCACCGGCTGGACGTCGAGCCCGTCGGCACCGACCACGGTCAGCGCCAGCCCGGGGATGCGCAGGTTGAAGATCGTCATGCCCGCCGCGTTGATGACGCGCAGCCGCACGCGCTCGCCGGGCTTGAACAGCGCCGTCCAGTTGTCGGCGGGACCATAGCCGTTGACGACATAGGTGAAGGTCGTGGCAGTGGCGTCCGAAATGTCGGTCGGGTCCATGCGCATGCCAGCCCAGTCGAGGCGCTCGCCCGCCGGCTGGTCCTTGCCCGCCAGCAGCCCGGCGAGCGTCTGCTTCTGCTCGTTGTAATAGCCCGGCTGGAGCTTGAGGTTGCGGTAGATGCTGTGCGGGTGCGTGACGCTATGGTCCGACAGCACCAGGACGTGCTCGCGGTCATAGGGGGCGCGGTCGGCACCGGCGGGGTCGATGACGATCGGGCCGTAATGCCCCATCATCTCCTGCAGCCCCGAATGGCTGTGATACCAATAGGTCCCCGACTGGCGGATGGGGAATTCATAGACGAACGTCGACTGCGGCTTGATGCCGGGGAAGCTGACGCCCGGCACGCCGTCGAATTGCGCCGGCAGCAGCAGCCCGTGCCAGTGGATCGAGCTGTCCTCGTCGAGGTGGTTGCTGACCGTCAGCCGGACATTCTGGCCTTCGCGCAGCCGGAGCAGCGGGCCGGGCACGCTGCCGTTGACGGCGACGGCGTGGGTGGTGCGGCCATCGACGCTGACCATCGCGTGACCGATGTCGAGCTTGATGTCGGTGCCGCTGACGCTGGACAGGGTTGGAGCTTCGAGGCCGGGACTGACGCGCTGCGCCCATGCCGGCAGCGCCAGCGCCCCGCCGGCGAGCATGGCACCGCGCAGCAAATCACGTCGGTTGGGGGGAAAGCGGGTCACGCCCGGTCAAATAGGGATGATTGCGCCGCAATGCCAGCGGCAGCGGTGCCGCATGGGCGTCGTGGCTCAGCTGTCCTTTACGACGGCGTCGGGACGGTCGTCGCCGGCGGCGGTTTCGTCGTGCCAGTGGCCGGCGGCATCTTCGAAGCTGATCGGCACGGTTTCGCCCGACAGGCCGTGTTCGATCGCGGCGGCTTCGGCAGCGGCGGTCGCTTCGGCGTGCGTCGCATAGGTTTCGGTGAACACGTCGCCGACCTTATAGGTCCAGCCGGCTTCGTGTTCGACGACTTCATAGACGATTCGGGTCATGTGCGGGTCCTTGCGGCGGATTGACCCATTCAACGCTGCAACTACGCCGTGGTTCCGCGACGCTGTTGGTTGAGCACTTCGTAGAGCAGCACCGCAGTCGCCACCGCGACATTGAGCGAATCGGCCTTGCCGCGCATCGGCAGCTTGACCAGCGCGTCGCAGGCTTCCTCATATTCGGGCGGCAGTCCCGATTGCTCGTTGCCCATGAACACGAAGGTCGGCGTGGTATAGGCCACTGCCTGATAGTGGGTTGCGGTGTTGAGCGAGGCGCCCACCAGCATCCCGGGACCTTGTCGTAGCCAACGGAAAAACCCCGGCCCGTCGCTCTGGACGATGGTCTGGGTGAACAGCGCGCCCATCGAGGCACGCACCGATTCGACGCTGAACGGATCGCACGACGCATCGAGCAGGATGACGCCGCCGGCACCGACGGCGTCGCAGGTGCGCAGGATGGTGCCGAGGTTGCCGGGGTCCTTGAGCGATTCGCACACCACCCAGATCGACGCGGCGGCGCGGTCGACCGACGCCAGCAGCGTCGGGTTCTGGCGATAGACGCCGACGACCGCCTGCGGGTTATCCTTCTCGGTAATCTTGTGGAGGATGTCGCGGCTGGTTTCGATGACCTGCCCGCCCGAGGCTTCGACAGCGCCGATCAGCGCCTCGACCAGCGGGTGGCCATGCGCGCCTTCGGCAAACACCAGGATCTCGGGGACGACGCCGGCTTCGAGCGCTTCGGTCAGGATGCGCAGCCCTTCGGCGAGGAAGCGGCCCTCGAGGCGCCGGAACTTCTTGTCGCGCAACGAACGGATGCGCTTGATGGTGGCGTTCGAATGGCTGGCGATGCGGTCAATCATGGCTGCTGTCCTGCACATAAAACTGCGGCGTGACCAGACCGGTCACGCCGCATGGATAGGACAGATGCTGTCAGCTGCGCGAAAATCAGGCGGTGACGACCTGCTTGCGGCGGCGGCGCAACGCCAAACCAAGCCCGCCGAAGCCGGTGACCATCAGCGCCCAGCTGGCGGGTTCGGGGATGGTCGCGGTCAGTGCCGCCGAATCAGTACCGAACGAGCCGCCGGTCGCAGCGCGGAACGTATTGAGCGCGCTCTGGGCATTGCTCACGCCGAACGGGCTGGTCATGGCATTGAAGCCGATCGAGAAATCGAAGCTGTTGGCACCGCTGAAATCGAGGAAATCGGACGCCAGCGAGATGATGCTGCCGGCACCGGTCGACGCCGAGAAATTGCCCGACGTGCCGCCGGTGATGCCGACGATGGTGGCGTTGGTGAACGTGCCGCTCAGCAGGTTCGCGCCGGTGTTATACGTCGTAAAGCCGACGGTCAGCGGCGCTGCGCCGGCGTAGGTGAAGGCAAAACTGCCGTTGACCGGGGTCTGTGCCAGGTACGACACCACCGGCGTTGCCGCGACGGCCGATGTGGCGGTCAGCGTCAGCTTGGACGCGACCGGGCCAAGCGCCGACAGCACTGGCTTGAGGAAACTGAAATCCACCGACGCGGCGCCCGGCGTGTTGCTGCCCGACGACGCGATCGTGAACAGCTGGCCGCCGACGCCGCTGGGCGCGCGCACCCAGCGCATGGTCGAGCCGGTAACAACCTGGTTGTAGACGGCGATCGGCGCAACGACCGCCGCTGCCGGTGTGATGGCGGTGGTGGCAAACACCATCGCTGACGCAATCAAAATGCGTTTACGCACAAATAACCCCTCCGTGATTCGAGCACTTTTACGGTGGCATGATCAATCCACCGTGTAAACCGATGTTATCGTTAATATGATTTTGCGGCGACCTGTGGCCGAGAGTCTACAGCCACCAAATCTCGTTCATATTACCGCGGTCTTGTAGTGATGCCACATGAACACCGCAACCGATCCGCGGTGAGGGGCCCAGCCTTCGGCGAGGCTGCGCGTTAACTTTTCCGACGGTTTCGCATCGAGTCCGAGGATACGCCCGGTCTCGATCTGCACCGCCAGATCGCCCGCCGGCCAGATGTCGGTGCGGCCTTCCGAAAACAGCAGATAGACCTCCGCCGACCAGCGACCAATCCCTTTAACTGCAACGAGTTGCGCGATTGCGGCCTCGTCGTCGGCGGGCATGGCATCGAAGTCGATGGCGCCGCTGGCGGTGGCGTGCGCGAGGCTCTGCATATAGCTGATCTTCTGCCGCGACAGCCCGCCGGCGCGCAGCTCCTCGTCGCTGCGCGCCAGCCAGGCGGTCGGATCCTCGACATCGCCGACGATGCCGGCGCATTTCGCCCAGATGCTGTCGGCGGCCTTGAACGACACCTGCTGGCCGACAATGGTGCGCGGCAGCGTCACCATGCCGCGGCCGCGAATGTGTTCCGCCGGATACCCGACGCGGGCGATGG
>CALDHQ010000450.1 GCA_937894055.1 uncultured Polymorphobacter sp. | reverse complement strand
AGAGCCTCCGGCGGGCAGGCCTGAGGCCTGCACCCATTTGAAGAGCGCCAAACAAATGTGTGCAGGGGTCACACCTGCCCGCCGGAGGCCTTACGCCTTGGCGACTTTGCGCACCATCTCCGCAAACGGCGCCTGCATCGCCGCCATCGGCTCCAGGATAGCCTTGGGCGTCGTCGCCGGGGTGCCGCCGGGGAACGGCGGCTGCGGCGCATATTCGGCCTGCAGCATCAGCGCCTGTGCATAGCCCTTGCCGCGCAGCGCCGCGACCACTGCCACGGCAAAGTCGAGCCCGGCGCTGACCCCGGCGCCGGTGGTCAGATTGCCATCGGTGACGACGCGCGCATCGACCGGCGTCGCGCCGAACAGCGCCAGTTCGGGCAGCACCGCCCAGTGCGTCGTCGCGCGCCGCCCCTTCAGCAGACCCGCCTGCCCGAGCACCAGCGCGCCGGTGCAGACACTGGTGACGAACCGCGCCGTCGCGGCGCGGCTGCGGATGAACGCCAGCACCGCCGGGTTCTGCATGGCCGCCAGCGTCCCCGCCGTGCCGCCGCCGATGAACAGAACATCAGCCTTGGCCGGCGCATCGGCCATCGTCACCGTCGGAGTGATCGCCAGCCCAAGGTCAGACTTGACCGGCGCCAGCGTCGGCTCGGTGGTGACGAGGTGCACCGTCGCGCCCATCAGGCTGGCGAAGAAGAAATAGGGGCCGACCAGATCGAGCGCGGTGAAGCCCGGGTAGAGCATCATCAGGATCTGCTCGTCGCCGTGCATCTGCAGGTCGGGCAGCGCCATCAAATCCTCGTGCACCTTGCGCGCGTCGGCGGGCATCGCCGCGAGTTGCGCCTGCTGCGCGGGCGGCAGGCTGCTCACTGGCTCGGCACCGGCGCGCGTTGCCGCCAGTGCCGGCGCCAGCAACGCCAGTGCGCCCATGCCGCGCAACAGGCTGCGGCGTTCGTCAAAATTATGATCAGTCATCAGAAGCTTGCTCCCATCGTGACAAAGGCGGAACGCGGCTGGCCGGGAATGACCTGCGGCATGGCGAGATACTGGTAGGGCAGGTAGTAGCTGCGGTTGAACAGGTTGGTGACCGCAATGCCGAAGCTCAGCGGGCCGACCTGATAGCTCGCCTGCGCGTCGGCAACGGCATAGCCGGCGACCGAAACGCTGTTGGGCAAGGTCAGCTGGCTGCTGCCGGCGGCGGTGACCCCGAGCCCCAGTCCGACCCCGCGCAACACCCCGTCCTGCACGCGGTAGCGCGCCGCGATGCGGCCGGCGTTGCGCGGCACCCGCGCCAGCGTATCGCCGACGGGGATGCTGGTATCGGCGGTGACTTCGGCGTCGGTCAGCGCATAGTTGGCGAGCACCGAAAACACCGGTGACGGTTCCCACACCAGATCAACCTCCAGCCCGCGCGACCGCTGTTCGCCGGTCTGCACCTGCTGGAACGGGTTGTTGGGGTCGGCGGTCGGGACGTTCTGGCGCGTCAGCTGATAGACGCTGATCGTGCCCGACAGGCCGAAGCGTTTTTCGGCGAACTTGAGCCCGCCTTCGAAGGTTTCGGCGGTCTGCGGCACCGGCGGCACGGCCCCGATGAAGTTGAGCGTGGCGCGGAAGCCCTGCGCCCAGGCGGCATAGACCGCGACGCCGTCGGCAACGTCATAGCTGATGCCCAGTCGCGGGCTGAACTTGCTGTAGGTCTCGTCGGTGGTGCCGCCGGCGACCTGCGTATAGCTCAGTGACGTCCAGCGCAGGCTGGCGAGCAGGTTGAGCCGTTCGCCGATCTGCGCCTGATCCTGCACATACAGCGCGAAGGTCTTGTAACGGTCGGTCTGCACCAGCGAGAAGGCATCGACCGGCGGGATCGCGCCGAACGGCGGCGACGACCACGGCACGGCATAGTCGATGACGCCGATCGGGAAATAGTCGATCGCCATCGCCGCGTCATAGTTGGTGTCGTCATATTGTGCGCCGGCGAGCAACACATGGCGGACACTGCCGGTGGTGACATTGGCGAGCACCGAGGCATCGACGGTGTCCTGGTTGACCGTCGTCGGCAGCTGCGCCTTGATCAGCGGATAGGCGGTCGCGGTCAGCGGCGGGTAGAATGCCGGAAACGGGAAGCTGCCATATTCGTTGACCTGGCTGTCATAGTGCCGCGCCTGCAGCGTCGCCGAAATGCCGTCGCCGAAGCGATGCGTCAGCACGCCGGTCAGCATCTTGTTTTCGATGCGCGTGCGCGGCGCATCGGTGGCGCCCGAAAACTGGAACGAACCGACCTCCGGCAGCCCGATGACCGATTCAGGCAGTCCGGCATATTCGAGCTGCTTGCTCAGCGTATAGCTGCCGAGCACGAGGACATCGGTGTTTTCGCCGAAGTTGAAGCGCACCGACGGGTTGAGCGCCAGCGCATCGCTGCCGGTGAAGGCGATGTAGCTGTCGGCGTTGGTATAGTCGCCGGTGAAGCGCACGCTGACCTTGTCACCAAGCGGCTGGTTGAGATCGAATGACGGATTGACCGTGCCATAGGCACCGGTGCGGAACTGCGCGGTATAGGCCGCCGTGGCCTGCGGCGTCTTGCTGACGAGGTTGATCAGCCCGCCGACAGGCGCGCCGATGCCGCCACCGAACAGCGACGACGTCGGCCCCTTGGCGACTTCGATGCGCGAAAACGCCGTCAGCCCGGCCGGGTCATTGACCGCGACATTGGAATAGGCGGGCAGCCCGTCGATGTAGATGTCGGCGGCAAAACCGCGGATGATCGGATAGGCGAGCACCGCTTCCTGCGGCCGCGATGCGACAACCCCCGAGACGTTGGTCAGTGCGCCGGCGAGCGTCGTCAGCGCCTGTTCGCGGATCAGTGTCTCGTTCAGCACCTGCACCGACTGCGGGACGTTGAGCAATGGCACCGGCGTCCGCGTCGCGCTGGCGGTCAGGCTGGCATAGCCCTGCCCTTCGAGCGTCGCGGTTATGATGATGTCGTCGGGGCGCCAGCTCGGCGCGGGGGTGGCGGATTCGGCAGTGATGCCGGCGGTGGCTGTGGCAAGCGCCAGCGCGGCAACGCCGCGGGCGAGGTGACTTCGGTTCATGATGTCTTCCTGTCGGGTTGCGGCGGTCGCGCATGCGACGCGCCGGCAACGGCAATGATCAGGCGCCGGCGCAATGCCGGACGCGGCTAACCGGCGCGCAGTGGCGCCGGATCAGTGCGACAGGGTGACAGGTGGTCCGGTAGCCGGTGGCGGCGGTGCCGGCAGGCCGCGCCCGCTGCGCACAAGGCGCAGCGGTGCCGGTTCGGCAGCGCGTGGCAGCGGCAATACCAGCGGCAGTGCCAGCAACGGCGGTGCCAGCAGCGACGCGCCGAGCGCTGCGAAGATGCACGGCAGTTCATGTCCGGGTGCGACGGGCGCCTTTGACGGGCCATCGGTGCCCAGAGCATCGGCACTGACCGCAACCGCGCCATTGCCGGTGCACAGGATGATGGTGAGCCCGCCGGTGCGCGCCGAAACCACCGGCATGAAGCCCGCCGGCACCAGCGCGGCGAGCAAAAATGCCAGCAACGCGCCATGGCCAAGCCAGGCGCGCAGGTTGCGGAAAAGGCCCCCGTGCATCGTCACCGCGCCGTGCTAGCGGCGTCGCGCGCGCTTGTCACGCGGCCATTGCCGGCCGCGCGCGGCTGGTGTTTTGCCGGCGCGCACCCTAGACGGGGCGGGTGAACCGCCTGATCGACCGAATGCCCGCCGGCGCGCGTGGCCCTGCCTGGATGATCGTGTCGTGCTTTGCGTTTGCGACGATGTGGGCGCTGATCCGGCTGGCGTCGCGCGATCTCAGTCCGTTCGTGCTGGTGTTTTACCGCAATGCGTTCGGGTTGCTGGCGCTGACGCCGATGCTGCTGCGCAATCCGGGGTTGATGGTGACGTCGCGGTTGCCGGTGCATGTGCGGCGCGCGACATCGGGGATCATCGCGACCTATTGCACCTTCTATGCGGTGTCGAACGCGCCGATGGCGGTGGCTTTGGCGATCAACTACTCGGCGCCGCTGTTTGCGACGGTGGGCGCGGTGCTGTTCCTCGGCGAGAAGATCCACATCCGGCGCATCGGCGCGGTGCTGATCGGCTTTGCCGGGGTGTTGATCGTGCTGCGGCCGGGGTCGATGCCGATGACGCCGGGGATTGCGGCGGCGATGATCGCGGCGGTGACGACGGCGTTCTCGCTGGTCGCGATCAAGCAGCTGGTCGGCAGCGACGATTCGCGCAGCGTCACGCTGTGGAGCTTCGTGCTGATGCTGCCGGTGTCGGCGGCGGTGGCGCTGTTCTGGTGGAAATGGCCGGCGCCTGAAACATGGCCGCTGCTGGTTGCCATCGGCATTTGCGCCGCGGTCGGGCAGCTCTCGATGTCGCGCGCCTTCCAGCTGGCGGAAGCCACCGCGGTGATGCCGTATGATTTCGTGCGCTTCGGGCTGGTGACGCTGATCGGCATCACGATGTTCGACGAACGGCTCGATGCCTTCACGCTGATCGGCGGCGCGCTGGTCATCGGCTCGACGATCTACCTCGCCTACCGCGAGGCGGTGGTGGCGCGGTCGCTGCGGCCGGCGAGCCAGATTGCCGATAGAGCCTTATAGAGCCTCCGGCGGGCAGGGACTTGTCCCTGCACCCAAACACCGAGTCATTCCCGCGCAGGCGGGAATCCATCTTGTCGCCGGTGCCGCACGTGGATTCCCGCCTGCGCGGGAATGACGAAGTCTTTCTTCATATGGGTGCAGGGCCTGAGGCCCTGCCCGCCGGAGGCCCTTTGCACTCCGAGGTTGCCGTAAACGTCAACCTCCCATAAGGTCGCGCGCGAATCACAACCAAGGGAATGGATCACATGAAACTCAGCGGATGTTCGGCAGTTGTCACCGGCGGTGCCTCGGGCCTGGGCGAAGCCACGGCGCGTGCGCTCGCGGCGGAAGGCGTCAAGGTCGCGATCTTCGACATGAATGCCGAAAAGGGCGAGAAGGTCGCAGCCGAAATCGGCGGCGTGTTCTGCAACGTCAACGTCACGTCGGAAGAGTCGGTTGATGCCGGCTTTGCCAAGGCGCGCGCCGCGATTGGCCAGGAACGCATCCTGATCAACTGCGCCGGCACCGGCAACGCGGTGAAGACCGCCAGCCGCAACAAGGCCGATGGCACGATCAAGCACTTCCCGCTCGATGCCTTCAACCTGATCATCCAGATCAACCTCGTCGGCACCTTCCGCTGCATCGCCAAGTCGGCGGCCGGCATGCTGACGCTCGACCCGATGGAAGACGGCGAACGCGGCGCGATCGTCAACACCGCCTCGGTCGCCGCCGAAGACGGCCAGATCGGCCAGGCCGCCTATTCGGCATCGAAGGGCGGCGTCGTCGGCATGACCTTGCCGATCGCCCGCGACCTTTCGGGCGACGGCATCCGCGTCAACACCATCCTGCCCGGCATCTTCAACACGCCGCTGCTGCAGGCAGCACCGCAGCCCGTCAAGGATGCGCTCGGCGCGTCGGTGCCGTTCCCCAAGCGCCTCGGTGCGCCGACCGAATACGCATCGCTGGCGCTGGAAATGTGCCGGAACTCGTACTTCAATGGTGAAGATGTGCGCCTCGACGGGTCGATCCGTATGGCGCCGCGCTGACGCGCGGCCAGTAGCTAACGCGAAAATTGCTCTTGCGATTTTCGCGTTAGCTGCGGACTCGCGCGAAGCCGGACGGCGGGGCGGGTGGCGCACTTGCCACCCGAACCCGTCCGACGGCGTGGCTTTGCCACGACGCCCTTACTTTCTAGACTAAAACACCCCTCACCCCGCCGCGCGAAGACGCGCGAGTCGCCCTCTCCCGCAAGGGGAGAGGGGATCACGCATCAATCGCCGTCGCCAGCGCCACATCCCGCGCGCTCAATCCCCCGGCATCATGCGTCGTCAGCCGCACATCCACCCGGTTATAGACGTTGAACCACTCCGGATGATGGTCGGCCTTCTCCGCCAGCAGCGCCACCCGCGTCATGAACGCGAACGCATGCGTGAAATCGGCGAACTTGTAGCTGCGCTCGATCCCGTCACCGACACGGTTCCAGCCGGGCAGCGCCACCAGCGCCAGCTCAATCTCGGCATCAGTCAAACGGGGTATCGCCATTGCACAGTCTCCGGTCGGGGCATTAGAAGCGCCGCATGATAGCGCAACTTCGTCCCCCGAGCCTCGACCAAATCGACACGCTGGCGCAAGCCGTGGTCGAACGCCTGCCGCCGCTGTTCCGCGACCATTTGCGCAGTGTGCTGCTGCGCGTCGAGGACTTCCCCGACGACGAGGTCATGCGCGTCATGGAACTCGAATCGCCGTTCGACATTCTCGGCCTCTATTCGGGCCGCCATGTCGGGATGAAAGGCGACGAACCGACCGGCGCACTGCCCGACACCATCTACCTCTACCGCCGGCCGATCCTCGACGCCTGGGCCGAATCGACCGACAGTCTGGAGGACTGGGTGACGCACGTGCTCATCCACGAAGTCGGCCACCACTTCGGGCTGAGCGATGATGACATCGACGCGATCGAGGCGGCGCCGGAGTAGGAAGGGCCTCCGGCGGGCAGGGGTGACCCCTGCACCCAATTGAAGAAGACCGGGTCATTCCCGCGCAGGCGGGAATCCATGCGGCGGCATTGGAATGGATTCCCGCCT
>CALDHQ010000449.1 GCA_937894055.1 uncultured Polymorphobacter sp. | reverse complement strand
CGTCATCATCGAACATATACCGACAGTAGAAAACCTGGCGCGCACGGCATTTTCTATTTTGCGCAGTGTGTTTAAAGATCATTACGGCACGGGTTTACGATTGCATAAGCTGGTATTGCATGAAACCCCAAATTGCTGGGCAGAGATCACTGACGATGAGTGAGATGTTGTTGCCGGATCAGGCTGCGTGCGATGTCTATTTCATGCAGCAGGCATTGCTTGCTGCTGTTAAAGCTGAGGCATTGGGTGAGGTGCCGGTGGGCGCGGTGGTGGTGCGCGAGGGCAGGGTGATCGCCACCGGCCGCAATGCGCCGGTGGACGCCAGCGACCCGACCGCCGTCGCGCGGCTGTTCGATGATGTCACGCGGCAGATTGGCCGGCCGACGCTGGTGGTGCACAACATCGACGGCCGTGTGGCCGGCATCTTTGGCAAGAGCATTCTCGACGCAGCGCCCGAGATGGTGCTGGAGACGCTGCACAATGCCGCCTTCAGCGCCTTTCTCGTCGGTCAGCAGGCCGCACGCGTCATGGTCGGGAACCAGCCCGATGCCAATGGCGTACGCGGCACTTTCATCATCACCAACGCCAGCGCCGCGCTGAAGGGCTTTCCGGCCAGCAGTGCCTTCGCGATGGCGTGCCAGGCCAAGACCGGGCTGGCGCAGAGCATGGCGCGCGAGTTGATGCCGCAGGGCGTGCACGTCGTTAATGTCCCGATCGATGCCGCCATGGGCTGGATGGAGGACGACGGCAGCCGCGCGCACCGGCTCGCCGGCACCACGGTCGACGACAATATGGCAGACCCGGACCGTATCGCCGACGTCTATCTCCAGCTCCACCGGCAGCATCGTTCGACCTGGGCGTTCGAGGTCGCGCTGCGCCCCTGGGTCGAGAAATGGTGAGGAACACCCGATGAATGTACTGATCGTCTTTGCGCACCCCGAACCGCAGTCGCTGAACGCGGCGCTGCGTGATGTCGCTGTTGCGCAGCTGCGGGCCGACGGCCACGAAGTGCAGGTTTCGGATCTTTACGCCCAGGGCTGGAAGGCGGTTGTCGACCGGGACGATTTTCCAAAGCTCGATCCCAGGGAGCGGCTGACTGTCGCCGCTGCCTCGGCCGGCGCCTATTTCGGCGGTACGCTCACTGCCGATGTGAAGGCCGAACAGGACAAGCTACTATGGGCCGATGCCGTCATCTTCCAGTTCCCGCTCTGGTGGTTCTCGATGCCGGCCATATTGAAAGGCTGGTTCGAGCGGGTTTACGCTCTCGGCTTTGCCTATGGCGTGGGCGAGCACAGCGAGACACGCTGGGGTGATCGCTACGGCGAAGGTACGATGGCGGGCAAGCGCGCCATGCTGGTCGTGACGGCCGGTGGCTGGCCGGAGCATTATGGCCCGCGCGCCATCAACGGCCCGATCGATGACCTGCTGTTCCCGATCAATCATGGCACGCTGCACTATCCCGGGTTCGATGTGCTGCCCGCGCACCTCGTCTACAGCACCACCGGCATGGATGCGGCGCGCTTCGAAGTCGAGGCGGCGCGGCTGCGCGCACGCATGCGAAACCTCGCAACCGACGCCCCCATCGCTTATCGCAAGCAGAATTTCGGGGACTACCGCATTCCGGAAATGCAACTGCGCGAAGGACTGGAAGCGCCGGGCGACGTCGGTTTCGCGCTGCACATCCGCAAGGATTAGATCGGCGATCCGCATTGTGCGCAGCAATGACGATATGCATTCATACCGCTACTGCCGGTAACCGCGAACACCACCGGATTGCCAAGGGTTGACTGCAACGATCGCTTTGGCACGCCGACCTTGATCGAAGGCGCCGATCCCGATTGCCTTTGGCAATTTGAGCAGTGACATATCGCCTAGATTGGAATGGGGCTCGGAGCGACATATTGGATCGCAACATACAGACAGCATCCTGAAATTTCGGCCATGTCGAACAACCGTACTGGCTGTCGGCTAGGCGAGCGCTGGGCGTAACACTAAGCTTGGCAACTGCGACCCATTACAGACCTCGCTTGCCGCCATTCATCTTCCGGCCCCATTCCGGAAGAAAACGGCTGGGCCCAAACGCGCCCCATTTGCGTCATTCGATGGCGATAGCGCCAATCCCAGAAGCAGACATTGGATCACGTTGGGCTGATACAGCAAATGCAGGAGGCTCTAGCAGAGCGACTCAGACGCTTGGAACCATTGCAATATATCCACCGCATCGTTTGCAACGTTAGCCGAACGCAATTCATTGAAGCAGATTCGATCTATGCGCGTCAAAGCACGCTGCGGCGCCAGCGCGAAAATGCACTGAGACAGGAAAAGCCGAGTAACCCGGCAATTTCGGTAAGCGACCGATCGCCGGCGGCGATGTAGGCCTGTGCGAGTTCGGATCGCTCGCGCTGCACCAGCTCGGAAAAGCTTGTTCCCTGGCGCGCCAGTCGCCGGTGCAGCGTTCGACGGTCCATGCCGAGTTGTCGTGCGACATGATCGGCACGTGCGCCGCCATCAGGCAGCAGCACGCAGACCATGCGCTTAACCTTCTCGGCAAAGTCCGCGGAGCGATGACCGGCGACGAACTCCAGGTAACGCGTCAACTGTGCCGCGGCGCCTGGATCGGCCTCGGGAATCTCGGCATCAAGATCGACCGATCGCATTACAATGGCATTGAGATCCTGCCCGAAAACCGGCGCACGGCCAAAAATTTCAACATGCAGCGCCATGCGTGCAGGCTTGCGGTGGGTAAACAGCACCATTTCCGGTGCCCATTGCGGCCCGAGAAAACGACGTAGCAGTCCGACCACGACCGCAATCGCGAGTTCTATATTCTGACGAACGGGGGTTCCGGCAGGGTGCGCGATTGATGCCGACAGAATGGCCATCCCATCGCTTTCCTCGGTCGTGATCGACAGACCCTCCGCCTGCGCCCAGATATTCTCCGCCAGAACCCGTAGCGTCTGGCGCACATTGGGCTGTTCACGCATGATCAGGGCGACAGCGCCGAGGTTCGAGAATTGCCGCGTCCGGGCGACGCGCAGCCCAAAATCAACCGCGCCGATGCGCTCGGCGGTCAGGTTGAACAACTCCAGCACGGCGCTTGTCGGGATCTTGAGATCGGGGTCGGTCAGACAGGCCGGCGGCAGTCCGACTTCGGCGACAAGCGCAACCGGATCGTGCCCCAGGTCTCTGGTGACACGCGCATAGCCGTCCAGCGTGGCGCTTCTCGACAAGTGTAGCAAAAAATACCCTCTAGTCCCCATTCGTCAAATTATTGACCCAGAATGTCAAGCTTGGGTGCAAAATTTGGCATAGGTCGAAACGTGTAACCGGCACGATGCTGGCGGCCAGATTGGGGAAGATATCATGCGCAATTCCGCTCACGAACCGCAGTTCAAGCACTTCAAGGTTGTCCCCACAACGCCGACGATCGGCGCGACAATCGAAGGGCTGCACCTGTCCGAATTGACCGACGAATCGGCCGCCGAACTTCGCACGGCACTGTGGCGCTATGGTGTGCTGTTTGCGCGCAAGCAGAATCTGTCGTTCGACCAGATGAAGGCAGTCGCCTACCGGTTCGGCGATCAGCTTGAAAAGCACAGCTTCGGCAAGACGTTGGTTGAGCAGGGCCATCCCGAAGTCCTGCTGATCGAGCGACTGCAATCGGACAAAGCCAAAACGACGACCGATATCTGGCACCATGACGTTTCGGCGCGCGCGAACCCCAACATCATGTCGATCCTGCAAGCCGAAGTCGTGCCGTTCGGCGCCGATACAATGTGGTCCAGCGCAACCGCCGCTTTCGAACGCCTGCCGTTCGCGCTCAAGCAGCTGTTTCTCAACATCGATATCGACCATGACACGCTTTATCTGATGCTGCGGCACGACTTCGGCGATGCCTCGATGGCGATTGAAAAGATTGCCGGGCTGCGCGAGTCGAATACCCATCCGGCCGTGATCGACCACCCGTTCACCGGCCGCCCGACGCTGTTCGTCGGCAATGGCTACGTCAAGCGCGTCCACGGCTATACGGCCGAGCTCAGCGAGCTCATCCTCAAGATTGCCAGCGAAATGACCAAGGTTCCCGAGTTGCAGGTGCGCCACCAGTGGCAGCCCGGCGATGTCGCGCTGTGGGACAATTTCGGCACCGTCCACTACGGTGTGACCGCCGATCTTGGCGACCAAGTGCGTCGCTTGCACCGCGTAGCGGCCTGGTCGCCGTCGGTTCGGCCTTCGCTTGATCGCGACCGGGCGCTGCGGGCTCTGGTTGCGCCCCGGGTTGAACCAGGGTTGCGCGCGGTTGGTGCCCGATAGCGCACAGGGCTCGGCCATTCTGCAGGTCACGTCTCCCATTAGGTGAAAATGCGTATTCTGCATG
>CALDHQ010000448.1 GCA_937894055.1 uncultured Polymorphobacter sp. | reverse complement strand
GCCCTCGACGCCGTCGACCAGTTTCGCGGCGGCAATCGCGTCGAGATATTCGGTGTCCCAGTCGGCGGCGTCGGCTGCGGTCAGTCGTGCATCCAACCCCGCCAGCTCGGGCGTCACCCGCACTTCGCAACCGGCGTCGAGCAGCGCCTTGAGCAGCGGTGCCGCCAGTTCGGGGGCGGCGCGGTCGATCAGCAATGTTTCCATCGCGCCGCAGACGCCGGTGCGCCGCAGCTTCGAATTGACCACGATCTCGACCGCCATTGCCGCATCGGCGGCCTTGTCGACATAGACGTGGTTGATGCCGTCCAGATGCGCGAGCACCGGCACCCGCGCCTCGGCCTGGACGCGCGCCACCAGCCCCTTGCCGCCGCGCGGGATGATGATGTCGATCAGCCCGTGCGCCGCCAGCATCGCGCCAACGGCGGCGCGGTCGGTGGTCGGCACCAGCTGGATCGCGGTTTCGGGCAGCCCCGCCGCATTCAGCCCGGCGACCAGCGCGGTATGGATGGCGCGGTTGCTACGCGCCGCTTCCGAACCGCCGCGCAGGATGCAGGCATTGCCCGCCATCAGGCACAGCGCGCCGGCGTCGGCGGTGACGTTGGGGCGGCTTTCGAAGATGATGCCGATGACGCCGAGCGGCACGCGCACGCGCTCGAACGCCAGCCCGTTGGGCCGCTGCCAGCGCGTGATGACCTCCCCCACCGGATCGGGCAGCGCCGCAATCGCCGCCACACCCTCGGCCATCGCGGCAATCCGCGCCGGCGTCAGCAGCAAACGGTCGAGCATCGCATTCGACAGACCAGACGCACGCGCAGCTTCCATGTCCAGCGCATTGGCGGCCTCGATTCCGGCGCTCCCCGCCTGCAACGCCGCCGCCGCCGCAAGCAGCGCCGCCGCCTTGGTCGCCGTCGGCGTGGTGGCGAGCACCGCCGCCGCATCGCGCGCAGCTGCGCCCATCGCCGCAATCAGCGCGATGGCATCAGTGTCGGGGGAGGCCGAAGTCGTCATCGGCGCCTTTTGTCACAACGCCGCGCAAACGCAAAACGGCGTGGCTGCGTCAGGCAGCCTTGCGCACGAACACCGTGCCGGCGGAATAGCCGGCGCCGAACGAGCAGATCACGCCGGTGTCGCCTGGCTGCAGATCGTCATTGTTGAGATGGAACGCGATGATCGATCCGGCGGACGAGGTGTTGGCATAGGTATCGAGCACCGTCGGGCTTTCATCCTCGGTCGCTTCATGGCCGAGCACGCGGCCGGCGATCAGCCGGTTCATCCCGGCATTGGCCTGGTGCAGCCACAGCCGCCGGATATCCGCCGGCGCCAGCGCAAAGCGCTCCATCTGCTCGGCGATCATCTGTGCCACCATCGGCACCACTTCCTTGAAGACCTTGCGGCCTTCCTGCACGAACAGCTTGTCGCGGGCGCCCGCAGTTTCGGGCGTGGCGCGGTTGAGGAAGCCGAAATTGTTGCGGATATTGTTCGAATAGACGGTCTTGAGCTTGGTGCCGAGGAGTTCCCAATGCTGCGCCGGCGCGATGTCCTGCGCCTCGACCAGGATGGCGGTCGCGACATCGCCAAAGATGAAATGGCTGTCGCGGTCGCGCCAGTTGAGATGCCCCGAACAGATTTCGGGGTTGACCACCAGCACCGACTTCGCGTTGCCGGCGCGGATGAAATCGGCCGCGGTCTGGATGCCGAACGTCGCCGACGAACAGGCGACATTCATGTCGAAGCCAAAACCGTCGATGCCCAGCGCGTCCTGAATTTCGATGGCAATCGCCGGATAGGCGCGTTGCAGGTTCGAACAGGCGCAGATCACCGCATCGACATCTTTGGCGTCGCGGCCGGCACGCGCCAGCGCATCCCGCGCCGCCGCCACGCCGATTTCGGCCAGCACCGAAATCTGCTCGTTGGGCCGTTCATCCCAGCGCGGCGCCATGACCGCGGGGTCAAGGATCGGCGCCTTGGCCAGCACATAGCGCGCGCGGATGCCGCTCGCCTTCTCGATGAACTCCACCGAGCTCGGCTCGAGCGCCTGGGCCTCGCCCGCCGCAATCGCCGCCGCATGCGCGGCATTGTGCTGCGCCACATAGGTGTTGAAGCTGTCGACCAGTTCGGTGTTCGAAATGCTGTCGGCAGGGGTGAAAAGGCCGGTGGCCGAAATAACGGGAATAGGCATGACATTTCTCTAATCCGAAGCCGGGGAGGCGGCAATGCGGTTATCACGCGGCGCGGCGGGCAGGGGTGACCCCTGCACCCATTCCCCACCTCTCCCTTCAGGGGAGAGGTCGACTCGTGCCGGGGCACGAGCGGGTGAGGGCTTGGGGTGCGCTCCCTTGAACGCGCGCTTGGCGTATTGCCGCCACCTGCCGTAAGCAGACGAAAGTCCAGTTGAAAATTGCCGTTGGGGGAGAATATCTCGGTGAGTCTGTTGGCGGCGCTTGAACGTGCGAAAACCGAGGAAGATGTCAAAGACGCCTATATCAAGGCGCTTGGCCTCAAAGGCGTCTTCAAGGGACTGGTCGATATCCAGTCGGAGGAAATCTGGTTCGAGGCCAAGTGGGTCTCAACACCACCCATCGTCATGTTCGGCCAGTTGCTGACCTATGTCCGCGCCGCGCGCAAGCGCGGTGAACCCATCCCCGGCTTCCTTGCAGTCATCGACCGCAACAAGGCGGCGATCATGCCCACCGAACTGGCACTGCCGATCTTTGACGACGCCGCCATCGTCTGGCCCAAGTCGGGGTCGGCGGCAGGCAATGAGCTCGCCGCACAAATCGCGCCATACATCGAAGCCCATTACGTCGTCTATGACATTGCCGCCCACGAAAAATCATTCATCGGCGCGGTCAAGTCGGCCGTCAGCGAAGGCCGGATCATCCGCACGCCGATCACCCCCGACAATCTGCGTCAGGTGTTCGACAAATGGGTCGATATGGTCGGCAGCGAACTCGGCACCGTCAATCCGGCCGATTTTGCCGTGCTGTTCTTTGCCGATATCATGCACGACGGCACCAACGAGGCGATGACCAAATTGCCGGCGCGGTTGCTATTTACCGGCGACAAGCCGGTTTTCCTTTTGAACGGCCAAACCTATGAACTGGCGAGCGACCGTGGCTATCGCAATTTCTGGGCGATCTATCACCGTCCGCCCGAAGCCAAGCATCGCCACTATCTGCTCGAACGCCGCGACAGCCTGCTGCCGCTCGATGAGCAGAAGTTCAAGGGCGCCTATTACACCCCGCTGCACATCGTCGACAAAGCCTATGAGCAGTTGGTCGCGACGCTCGGCCCCGATTGGCAGCAACGCTATATCATCTGGGATATGTGCTGCGGCGTCGGCAATCTGGAGGTCAAGCACAGCAATTACCGCAACGTTTTCATGTCCACGCTCGATCAGGCC
>CALDHQ010000447.1 GCA_937894055.1 uncultured Polymorphobacter sp. | reverse complement strand
GCCCGAAGGGGTTGAACCCCGCGCATGCGATTGCGGAAATCAAGAAGATGATGGTCGAACGCGCTGTCTGATCTTCACCTCTCCCTTCAGGGGAGAGGTCGACTCGCGCGGCAGCGCGGCGGGTGAGGGTGTTCTGAACGCCCGCCGTGGAGGAAGAACACCCTCACCCGGGCCGCCTTCGGCGTCTCTCGCCTCTCCCCTCAAGGGAGAGGGGAAGCGGTGTCAGGCCATGGCGAGGACGAGGTTCTTCACCTGCGGGTAAATCTGCTGCTCCCACTTCTTCCCCGAAAACAGCCCGTAATGGCCGACCCCCGGCTGCAAGTGATAGCGCTTCAGATGCGGCCGCAAACTCGTGCACAAATCATGCGCGGCTGACGTCTGCCCAACCGAGCAGATGTCGTCGCGCTCGCCTTCGACCGTCAGCAACGCCGTGCGGTGAATCGCGCCGGGCCGCACCTTGCGGCCACGGTGAATCAGTTCGCCGCGCGCCAGTTCAGCCTGCTGGAACACCTTCTCGACCGTTTCGAGGTAGAACTCGGCGGTCAGGTCGAGCACCGCGAAATATTCCTCGTAGAAATCCTTGATCACCGTCGCCTTGTCGGTTTCGGCATTGGCGAGGTGCTGGTAGAGCGCGCGGTGCTGGCCGGTGTGGCGGTCGGGGTTCATCGCCATGAACGCGGTGAGCTGCAGGAAGCCCGGATAGACGCGGCGGCCGCGCCCGGCATAGCGCCCCGGCACCTTTGAAATCAGCTTGTCGCGGAACCATTCGATCGGGTTGTCCATCGCCAGGTCGTTGACCGTGGTCGGCGCGATGCGCGTGTCGATCGGCCCGCCCATCAGCGTCATCGTGCGTGGCACTGCGGGGTTCTTGTCCTCCGACATGATCGCGACTGCCGCCAGGGTCGGCACGCACGGCTGGCACACCGCCAGCACGTTCGACGCCGGCCCGAGCTCCTCGAGGAAGCGGATGACATAGTCGGTATAGTCTTCGAGCCCGAAGGTGCCGGCGTCGGCGGGCACGTCGCGGGCGTTGACCCAGTCGGTGATGTAGACGTCATGGTCGGCGAGCAGCGTCTTGACGGTATTGCGCAGCAGCGTCGAAAAATGCCCCGACAGCGGCGCGACGACGAGCATCTTGGGCTGCGGCGTCAGCACGTCATCCTTGGCGAAGTGCAGCAGATTGCCGAACGGCAGCGCCAGCGTGATTTCCTCGCGCACCGCCACTTCGCGGTTGCCATCGATAACGGTCTTGATGCCGAACGGCGGGCGTTCGTGCGTCACCTTCGAATTGCCGGTCACGTCGATCAGCGCATACAGGCTGTCGGCCATCGGCGTGCGTGCCATCGGCCCCATCATGTCGCGCCATTTCAATGCCGCCGCCGCCATCCGCCGGTACGGCGTCATGGCATCGGTCCACGTCTGGAACACCTGGTACAACATCGGCGCGCAGTCCTCCGCGGGCGGGGCGAATCGCAATAATCGTATCGCCCCCACTTCCCTTGTCGATTGATTAGTGCATAAAATGCTGCACTGCGTCATAAAATATTTCAAGCGGCGCGTTTATTTTTTGTGGGGCCGGCGTCCGCCCCCGCCCAGGAGAGTCACATGGCCAAGGCCCCGGAACGCGCGCAACTGACGCTGTCGAGCAAGAACTACTCGTCATGGTCGCTGCGGGGTTGGCTGCTGTGCCGCATGGCCGGGCTGCAGATCGACGAGCGCAAGGTGGCGATCGATGACGCCACCAACCGCGCCGAGCTGCTGCTGCTGTCGCCGTCGGTGCTGGTGCCGCGGCTGACGCACGACGGCGTCAGCGTCTGGGACACGCTGGCGATTGCCGAATATCTGAACGAAATCTTCCCCGACGCCGGACTTTTCCCCGCCGACCGCGTGGCGCGCGCGCATTGCCGGTCGATTTCGGGCGAAATCCACTCGGGATTCGCCAATTTGCGCTCGGCGCTGCCGATGAACCTGCGCACCACGCACGCCAAGTTCCGCATCTTCGCCGGCGCCCGCCCCGACATCGACCGCGTCGAAACCATCTGGGCGGAGTGCCTCGCGGCGTACGGCGGCCCGTACCTGTTCGGTGCCAAACCCACCGTCGCCGATGCGATGTTCGCCCCCGTCACCCGCCGCTTCATCACCTATGCGGTGGCGATTTCGCCGGTCAGCGCCGCCTATTGCGCGACCATCGACGCCTGGCCGCTGATGCGCGAATGGATCAAGGCCGCCGCCGCCGAGCCCGAGGAAATGGAAGAGCTCGATGTCGAATTCTGAGTCGCGGCCGACCGCCGATTGCTGCGACTGCGGCCGGGGGCGTCGGTTTTTGTTGCTTTGCACCACGAACCTCGCCAACTAGCCGCCATGCCCCCCATACGCATCACCGAAGGCGAGTTCGAAGGCTGGTACATCTGGCACCGCGAGAACGAAGGCCGCTTTTCCGACCTGCTCGGCAATTTCTATTTCCGGCGCCTGCCCGACCGCACGATCCAGGGCCGCATGGCGACCGACAAGCGTCATTCGAACGGCCTCGGCTATCTGCATGGTGGCTTCCTGATGTCGTTCATCGACATGGCGATGTTCGCGTTCATCGCGCCGCAGCTTGAAAACTCGGGCGCGGTGACGCTGAGTTGCGCCACCGACTTCCTCGGCGCCGGCATTGTCGGTGAACCGATCGACGCGACCGGCGAAATCCTCAAGGAAACCGGCAAGATGATCTTCGTGCGCGGCTTGCTCAAGCAGGGCGACGCGGTCGTCTGCTCGTTCACCGGCACGATGCGCAAGATCCCGCGCCCGCCCAGCGGTGTCCCCGTGCTCAAGGCGACGCGTCCGGCGTGAGCAAAACCCCCGGCGCAACCAGCGTGCTCGGCGCCTATCGCGCGTTGCTCGCGGCCAAAGAACTCCGTCCCGATCCCGAACAGGCGGCAGCGGCCGCACGGCTTGACGCGCTGGCCACGGCGCTTGCCGCACCTGCACCACGTGGCGGCTTGCTCGGCAAATTGTTCAAGTCGGCACCGCCGCCCGTGCCGCGCGGCGTCTATCTGTGGGGCGCGGTCGGGCGCGGCAAGTCGATGCTGATGGACCTGTTCTACGGTGCGGCGGCGGTGGCGCCCAAGCGCCGCGTGCACTTCCATGAATTCATGCTCGACATCCACGCGGCGATCCACGCGCACCGCGAAAAGTCGGGCGATGACCCGATCCCGGTAGTGGCGGCGCAGGTAGCGGCGTCGGCGAAGCTCTTGTGCTTCGACGAACTGCAGGTGCGTGACGTTGCCGATGCGGCGATCCTGTCGCGGCTGTTCACCGCGCTGTTCGAAGCCGGGGTGGTCATTGTCGCGACCTCGAACCGGCCGCCGCGCGACCTCTACAAGGACGGCCTCAACCGGCAATTGTTCCTGCCAGATCGGA
>CALDHQ010000446.1 GCA_937894055.1 uncultured Polymorphobacter sp. | reverse complement strand
ATCAGCGTATCGATCATCGCGACCCGCTCGGCCGTCCACGGCTTGTCGCGTTGCAGCAGCATCGCATTCTGTCGCTCGAGGATTGGCGGCTCCACCGTGTTGAGCGCCGCAAACATCCACGCAATCGCCCGCGCCCGACCTCGTGCATCGCGCGGCAACAGCGCCAGCGCCAGCCCATGCTCCGCCCCGGCCAGCGCCTCACGCGTGCCCGCCACTTCCTCTTCGGCCATGGCTTTCAGCTCGGCATCGCCATCGCCCAGCATCTCATCGAGCGACGCCAATTCCGCCCGCAACCGCCCAACCTCACGCGCGGCGGCAACCACCGGCTCGGGCCTGCTCGGCGCCACCGGCGCCGGCATGTCGGGCAGCACGCCCTTGATCACCGGCTCCTGCTTGGGCTTGCTCTTCTCACGACGCGTGATGCCGACTTCGTCTTCCGGCTCCTCGATCATGGTGTAGCTGGCCTGCAGGTTTTCCAGACGGGGGTCGTCGTGGCGCAGGCGCTCGAGCTTGTAGTTCGGCGTTTCCAGGTGCTTGTTCGGCACCAGCAGCACGGTGGTGCGCTGCTTCAGCTCGATCTTGGTGATTTCAGTGCGCTTCTCGTTCAGCAGGAACGAGGTCACTTCCACAGGCACCTGGACATGCACGGCGGCCGTGTTGTCCTTCATCGCCTCTTCCTGGACCATGCGCAGGATCTGCAGCGCGCTGGACTCGGTGTCGCGGATGTGGCCGGTGCCGTTGCAGCGCGGGCAGGTGATGTGGCTGCCTTCGCTCAGCGCCGGGCGCAGGCGCTGGCGGCTCATTTCCATCAGGCCGAACTTGCTGATGGTGCCGAACTGCACGCGGGCGCGGTCCTGGCGCAGCGCGTCGCGCAAGCGGTTTTCCACTTCGCGGCGGTTGCGCGACTCTTCCATGTCGATAAAGTCGATCACGATCAGACCGGCCAAGTCGCGCAGGCGCAACTGGCGCGCCACTTCTTCGGCGGCTTCAAGGTTAGTCTTCAAAGCGGTGTCTTCAATCGACCCCTCTTTGGTCGCGCGACCCGAGTTCACGTCAATTGCGACCAACGCTTCGGTGATCCCGATCACGATGTATCCGCCGGATTTCAACTGCACCGTCGGGTTGAACATCCCGCTCAGATAGCTTTCCACCTGGAAATCGGCGTCAAAACCGAAGCTTTTCGAACCCATCGTTCCGTCTGGCCGATTTTGAAGGCGGCGCCCGAATTTCTCGGTCAATCCGGCTTCGGACAGATAGGTGATATGTGCCGCCATACGCGCAACGGCAAGGCCCGAGGCTGGTGCCTCACGTCCGTAATAAGCGCCATTGTTCCAGCGCGGATCAGCCATGATGGCCTGACGACCTACTTCGTGAAAAGCAATATTCTGTGCGGAATGGCGGGCTGTAGATGCAATGATAACCGCAGAACGAACGCGCTCCGGATAGAGCGCGGCCCAACTGAGTGCCTGCATGCCCCCCATCGACCCACCAACAACAGCCGACAATGTCCCGATACCGAGATGGTCAAGCAAAATGGCTTGTGCGCGCACCATGTCACCAATGGTGATGACCGGAAACGCCATTCCATAAGGGCTGCCAGTTGAAGGGTCGATACTGGCTGGACCCGATGAGCCCATGCAACTGCCCATGACGTTGATGCTTATGATACAATGCCGTGCGGGGTCGATGGGCTTGCCTTCACCCACCAGCCGCGTCCACCAGCCGGGCTTGCCGGTGACAGGATGGGTGTTGGAGACGTGCTGATCGCCGGTGAGCGCATGACAAACGAGAACAGCGTTGCTGCGCTCTTGATTCAAGACGCCATATGTTTGGTATGCGATGGTGAAAGGGGCCAAGCTGACCCCGCAATCCATCTGCAGTGGGGCATCCGCCGCGAAGACCATTGTCTTGCTGCTGGGATTAGTGGCCTCACCCCCAGCCGCTATAAGCGGCGGAACGACTGTACTCACCAGTTCAATCCCGTAGCTACGTTCGATTTTAAGAACGATTTGTGCGTTTTATAGGTGCGGGAACGGAGGAGAGTCAAGGCGCAGGCGGCTTGGTGGGCGACGCCTTGACGTTGACCTTGCATTCGTTCCCTTGCTCCTGAT
>CALDHQ010000445.1 GCA_937894055.1 uncultured Polymorphobacter sp. | reverse complement strand
GCCTGCCCGCCGGAGGCCCTTATCTTGGCGACGGCGGCGTGCCGCCCGTCTCGCACGCAAAGCGGTTTCCGGCCTGCGCGCAATCAAACGTCTGGCTGGCGCGGCGGTAGCGCAGTGCCGGCGTGCCCGACTGGACTGCCGCCTTGACGTCGGCGACCGAGCGCACGTCCTTGCCGTTGACCGTTTCGATCAGGTCGCCGGGGCGCAGGTTGATGAGGCGGAGTGCCGGTGCCGAGGTTGAAATCTCGATGACGACGACGCCCTTTTCGGGGAAGCCGAGCCCGAGTTCCTGCGCATAGGCCGGCGACAGGTTGGCGATCTTGCTGCCGTTGAGGATATTGTTGCCGGTGATGACGGTGATGTCGCGCGGCGGGTTTTCGGGCGGCTTCTCCAGCTTGACCGGCACGGTCATCGCCTTGCCATCGCGGATGATGCCGATGCTGGCAGTGCTGCCGACGGCTTCGGTGGCGATTTTGTAGCGCAGCACCCCGGCGTTGGCGACGTCGCTGCCGTTGACCGACACCAGCACATCGCCTTCCTTCAGTCCGGCGTCAGCTGCGGGTGAGCCGGCGGCGACGCTGGTCAGCAGCACGCCGCGTGGCGTTTCGAAGCCCATCGCACGCGCCGTGTCGGGGGTCAGCCCTTCGCCTTCGGCGCCGATCCAGCCGGTGACGAGCTTGCCCGACGGCGCGGCCTTCAGGAACACCCGCACCATGTTCGAGGGGATGGCAAAGCCGATGCCGACCGAATTGCCGGTCTGGCTGGCGATCATCGTGTTGATGCCGATCAGCCGCCCGCGCATGTCGAGCAGCGCGCCGCCCGAGTTGCCGGGGTTGATGGCGGCGTCGGTCTGCAGGAAGAATTGCCGGTCCGATGCGCCCAGGCCGTTGCGCGCAAGAGCGGAGATGATGCCGTGCGTCACCGTCTGACCGATACCGAACGGGTCGCCGATGGCGAGCACGATGTCACCGACTTCGACCGCATCCGAATCGGCGAGTTCGACAGTCGGCAGCGGTACGCCCTTGGTATCGATGCGCAGCACCGCAAGATCGGTGCGCGGGTCCGAAAACACGATCTTCGCCGGATATTCGCGGCGGTCGGCAAGCGACACCAGAATGTCGGTGGCGTCACCAACCACGTGACTGTTGGTGACGATCAGCCCGTCGGCATCGACAATCACGCCCGACCCGAGCGAGCGCGCCACGCGCGGCGGCGGCGCGACGCCCGAAAACTGCTGGCGCAGATACTCTTCCATCGTGCGCGGACCGGTGGCGACCAGCTTGGCGGCGAAGATGTTGACCACGGCAGGGGCGGCGCGCTTGACGACGGGGGCATACGACAACTGGATCTGCCCCGGATCGGCCGGTGCGACGCGCGTCACCGCCGGTGCCACCGTTTGCGCGTCCGAAGCGGCGGGGTGCAGGTCGAGCCCGACGAACAGCGCCACCGCAGCGGTCGCACCCAGCGCGCCGAGCAGCAGCGCGCGGGTCGCGGTCAGCGGTTTTGCGGGGGTAGTGGTCATGCGGCAGTTCCCGTTCAACTTTATGCGCTTGCGGTGCCGTTTGTTGACCGGCAATGCTGAAGCGAGGCTGAATAGCAGCATATTCGGGGAATTCGTCATATGAAACTTTGGCACTGCGCTGACGCACGCTCGTTCCGGCCGTTGTGGGCGCTCGAAGCGCTGGGGCTGACCTATGAGCTCGAAATGCTGCCGTTCCCGCCGCGCTTTCTCAAGCCCGAGTATCTGCAAACCAACCCGCTTGGGACGATTCCGTTCTTCGAGGACGGCGCCACGCACATGACCGAATCGGCGGCGATCGTCGAATATCTGGCGACGCGCTACCGCGGACAGGGTGCGGTCGACCTCGCCGTCGATGTCGCCGGCCCCGACTATGGCGCCTGGCTCAACTGGCTGCACTATGGCGAGGCAACCTTGACCTTCCCGCAGACCCTGGTGCTGCGCTACACGCGCCTCGAACCCGAAGAACGCCGCCAGCCCAAGGTCGCCGCCGACTATGCGCGCTGGTTCGTCAAGCGCACCGTCGCGGTCGAAAACGCACTGGCGGGCGGCAAGGACTGGCTGTGCGCCGGGCGCTTCACCGCCGCCGACATTTCGGTCGGCTATGCGCTGCTGCTGGCGAACACGCTGGGCCTGGGCGATGAACTTGCGCCGGTGGTGCAGGATTATTGGCAGCGCCTCAAATCTGCGCCGGGCTTTGTGGGTGCCAAGGCGGCGCAGCGTGGGGCGTCGGCGATTCCGGCGGCTTGAAAGGGCCTCCGGCGGGCAGGGGCATGCCCCTGCACCCGTTTACAGGCGGCGTGTGGCCTTGATGTCGTCACGCAGCAGCACCCGGTAGAGATGCGGGAACAGTGCGCCGAGATCGGAAGAGCGTCGTGT
>CALDHQ010000444.1 GCA_937894055.1 uncultured Polymorphobacter sp. | reverse complement strand
AGAGCCTCCGGCGGGCAGGCCTGAGGCCTGCACCCGATTGAAGAGCGCCAAACAAGTGGGTGCAGGCCTCAGGCCTGCCCGCCGGAGGCTCTTTCCCTTGCATCTGCCTGCTTAAGCGCGGCAAAGTTAACACATGGACATGCCCACCCCCGACCGCGCGACGCTGGCGCGCCGTGCGGAGATCGTCGCGGCGTTGCGCACGCTGGTCGCGGCCGACAGCGTCATCGATGATCCGGCGGCGCTGCGGGTGTTCGAATCGGATGCGCTGACGGCGTACCATCAGGTGCCACTGGCGACGGTGCTGCCGGCATCGACCGAAGAAGTGGCGGCGGTGCTGCGCTGGTGCACGACCAACGGCGTCAAGGTCGTGCCGCGCGGTGCGGGCACGTCGCTGTCGGGCGGGGCGCTGCCGCTGGCGGACGCGGTGCTGATCGGCATGTCGAAGCTCAGCCGCGTGCTCGAAATCGACTATGACAACCGCTGCGCGGTGGTGCAGCCCGGCGTCACCAACCTCGCCATCACCCGCGCCGTCGAAGGATGCGGCTTCTACTATGCGCCCGACCCGTCGAGCCAGATTGCCTGCACCATCGGCGGCAATGTCGCGGAGAATTCGGGCGGCGTGCACTGCCTCAAATACGGGCTGACGACGAACAACATCCTGGGGCTCGAAATGGTGCTGCCCGACGGCGAGATCGTCCGGCTCGGCGGCAAGGGCATGGGCGACAGCGGCTATGATTTGCGCGGCGTGGTCATCGGCTCCGAAGGGCTGATCGGCATCGTCACGCAGGTGACGGTGCGGATTTTGCCGGCGCCGCAGGTGGCACGCGCGCTGCTGATCGGCTTCGGCGATATCGAGGATGCGGCGCGCTGCGTCGCCGCCGTCATCGCCGCGGGCATCATCCCCGCCGGCATGGAGCTGATGGACCGCGCCGCGGTCAACGCTTCGGAGGATTTCGTCCACGCCGGCTATCCGCGCGATGTCGCGGGGTTGCTGATCGTCGAATTGGACGGCGTGCCCGCCGAGTGCGATTTCCTGTGCGGCGAAGTGGAAAACATCGCGCGCGGCAACGGCGCCACCTCGGTCGCCACCTCGACCAGCGAGGCTGACCGGCTGCGGTTCTGGGCCGGGCGCAAGGCAGCGTTCGCGGCCGCCGGGCGGCTGGCGCCCGATTATTTCTGCATCGACGGCACCATCCCGCGCCGCGAACTGCCACATGTGCTGCGCGAAATGACGCGGCTGTCGGGCGAATATGGACTGCCCGTCGTCAACGTCTTCCACGCCGGCGACGGCAACCTCCACCCGCTGATCCTCTACGATTCGAACGAGCCGGGGATGCTCGAACTCGCCGAAGCGCTCGGCGGTGATATCCTGCGGCTGTGCGTGTCGGTCGGCGGCGTGCTGACTGGCGAGCATGGTGTCGGCGTCGAGAAGCGCGACCTGATGTGCGACATGTTCGGCGACGACGACCTCGACCAGCAGCGCGCGCTCAAGGCGGCGTTCGACCCGGCCGGCCTGCTCAACCCCGGCAAGGTGTTTCCGCTGCTGCACCGCTGCGCCGAAATGGGGCGGATGCACGTCCACGGCGGCAAGCTGCCGTTCGCCGACCTGCCGCGATTCTGATGACCAGGCTCGCCCCCACCAGCGCAGAGGAAGTCGCCGACATGGTGCGCGACGTGCGCGCGCTCGGCACGAAGCTGCGCATCCGTGGCGGCGACACGCGGCACCGCACCGGGCTGGTCGAGGAACATTCGGCAGTTCTCGACCTGTCGGGGCTCGACCGCATCATCGCCTATGAACCCGACGAACTGGTGCTAACTGCGGAAGCCGGCGTGCGTCTTGAAACGGTGGTGGCGCTGCTCGCGACGCGCGGCCAGCATCTGGCGTTCGAACCGGCGGCGCGCGGCGCGGCATCGACGCTGGGCGGTGTCATCGCCGCAAATATCGCCGGCCCGCGTCGGTTGGTTGCCGGAGCGGTGCGCGATCATTTCCTCGGCTTCGAGGCCGTCAACGGCCGCGGCATCCGCTTTCGCGCTGGTGGCCGCGTCGTCAAGAACGTCACCGGTTTCGACCTGCCCAAGCTGCTCGCCGGCTCGTGGGGCAGCCTTGCTGCGCTGACGACGGTGACGCTCAAGGTCATGCCTGCACCCGCGACGGTGCTGACGCTGGCGCTGGAATCTGAAAGTGGTGGGGGCCTCGACGACGCGCGCGGCGTTGCCGCGCTGTGCCGGGCGTGCGGTACCGCTGCCGAAGTTTCGGGCGCCGCGCATTTGCCCGGTGGCGCGACGTTGCTGCGGCTCGAAGGCTTTGCGCCCTCGGTTGCGGCGCGCGCGACGCTGCTCGACGCGGCGCTTTCGGGTTTCGGCAATTTGCGCCGCCTCGACGACGCCGAAGGTCGTGCGGTCTGGTGCACCCTTACCGATGGTGAAGACGATGCTGCCAGCCAATGGCGGCTGACAGTGCCGCCGACGGCAGCGGCGGCGACCGTCGCGGCGCTCGCGGCAAAACATGACGTGCAGGCGCGCTATGACTGGGCGGGCGGGCTGGTGCTGCTGTCGGTCGCCTTGTCGACCTTCCTGTTGCTCGGCTTCGAGCAGGTGCGCACCGATGTGCGCGAGAACTTCTCGCAGTCGGTCAGCGGCACCGACCTCGCTGTGGAGCCCGCACCATGAAACGCAGACTTCTTCTCGCACTCCCGGCGTTGCTCACGCCGCTCGTTGGCTACGCGCAGACGCCTTATCCCACGAAGACGGTTCGCCTGATGGTCGGCGCCAATGCCGGCGGCGGCACCGACATCGTGGCGCGCCTGCTGTCCGGTGAGCCTGCGTCCGTCACCACGCTCGCGCAGCGGTACGACATGTCCTTCGCGGCCGTGCAGAAGCACGTGGCCGTGCTCGAGGAGGCTGGACTGGTGAGCAAGGAATCGCGGGGCCGGGAACGGATCGTGCGCAGCAACCCCGAACGCATCGCGCAAGCGCGCGCCCTGTTGCTGCAACTCGAGCAGCTCTGGATTTCGCGCTTCAGCCAACTCGACGACGTCCTCGCCACTCCCCACCGCCCCAAGGAATAACGATGCCTATCACCGACGTGATCTCGAATGCGAAGGATCTGACGCTCACCGTCATTGCCGACTATCCCGTGCCGGTGACGCGGCTGTGGGACGCCTATGCGGACCCGCGCCAGCTCGAGCGCTTCTGGGGACCGGTGGAATGGCCGGCGACGTTCACGCGTCACGACATGACCGTCGGTGGCTACTCCAACTACTACATGACCGGCCCGGACGGCACGCAGTCGCGCGGATGGTTCCGGTTCCTGTCGGTCGAGCCGTACCGTTCGTTCGAAGTGGAAGATGGCTTCGCCGACGAGCATGGGGTGCCGAACACCGCGATGCCGACGATGCGCATGATCTTCACGTTCGAGTCGACCGAGACCGGTTCGCGCTTTCGGAGTACGACGTTCTTCGCGTCGCTGGAGTCGATGGAGACGCTCGTGAAGATGGGCATGATGGAAGGCATGAAGTCGGCGATGAGCCAGATCGACACGGTGCTCGCCGACCTCGCGTCGTTCGCGGTCGGCCGCGCCACCGACGCGCAGCTGCTCAACGACCGCCAAGCGCGCGTGAGCCGCATCATTCGCGGCAGCGTGGAGCAGGTGTGGCGCGCGCATCACGAGCCGGCGCTCATGCGGCGCTGGCTGCTGGGCCCCGACGGCTGGACGATGCCGGTGTGCGACATGGCGCAGCAGGTGGGTGACCCCTATCGCTACGAGTGGGCCTCCGCCGACGGCGCGCAGCGCTTCGGGTTCGAAGGCGAGCTGCTGGAGCGCGCCGCGCCGCATCGTGCCGTGACCACCGAGCGCATGATCGACACGCCCGGTCCGTCCACGCGCAACGAGCTCACCCTCACGGCCGTCGATGGCGGCACCCTACTCAGTCTCGTGATTACCTACCCCAGCAAGGAACTGCGCGACATGATCCTGGCCACGGGCATGACCACGGGTATGGAAGCGAGCTACGCGCGACTGGAGCGCGAGGTGCTGGCGGCGTAATTGCCGGTTCCTTACCGCACAGTCAGCTGTCTCGTGCCGCCATCTTCGAGCAAGCGAGTGTACACGCCATCGCGGATCATCAGCCCTTCGCTGCGCCGGATCGGAAAGCTGGTGAGGTAGTCCTCGAGCGCCTGGGTTTCCCCGTAGGTCGAGGCGTAGACGACGGCATCGTCGGGCGTGAGC
>CALDHQ010000443.1 GCA_937894055.1 uncultured Polymorphobacter sp. | reverse complement strand
GCGGGCATCAGCCTGACGATTGCCGGCGCGCCATTCGCCGGGCTGCTGACGATGGCGATTTTCCTGTGCTACCTCGGCCAGATCGGCTCGCTGCCGGTGATGGTGCCGACGATCGCCTGGATGTACTGGAGCGGCCACTTCGGCTGGGCGACGTTCCTTGTTGTCGCCACCGCGATCATCGCCGGCCTCGACAACGTCCTGTCGCCACTGCTCATCCGCAAGGGCGTCGACTTGCCCATCCTCGTCATCATTTCGGGCGTCATCGGCGGGCTGATTGCCTATGGCCTGATCGGCATCTTCATCGGCCCGGTGGTGCTCGCGGTCGCCTACACGCTGCTCAATGCCTGGGTCGAGGAAATGGGCGACTCGGCCTAGGCCGCGTTGCGCTCGGCCTCGAGCGGGGCATCAAGGAAGGCTTCGATCCTGGGGATCGACTGATCGGCCTCGGTCACCAGAAACAGATGGCCGCCGCCATGGACGATCTCGAGTCGCGCGCCGGGGATCAGGAACTTGAGGAAGTGGCCGTTGACGAGCGGCACGATATTGTCGTCATCGCCCATCATGATCATCGTCGGCACCTTGAGGAACGGCAGTGCAAACGCACTCGTCCAGCCCAGCATCGCCAGCAACTGATAGAAATAGCCGGTCTTGGTCGGCGCCTTGATGCGCGTCGTGTGGCCATGCGACCCGTCGCTCGACCCGCCGTACAGCGTCGCGAAATTCTTGAGCATGAAATCTGGATCGATATAGCGGCGCGGGTCGGCCATCTTGGTCAGCGCCGACAGCTTCCCCGGCACCATCAGCATGCCCGCCGTCGTCGCCACCAGAATCAGCCGGCCGACGCGGTTCGGGTGCTGCAGCGCATATTGCTGCGCCATCGCCCCGCCCCAGCTGACGCCCATCACATCGACCTTGTCATGGTCATGCTCGTGCATGATGCGGTCGGCAATCGCCGCCATCATCCACGGCCGGTACGGCAGTGTCGGGTTGGGTGAGTTTCCGATGCCGGGCATGTCGAAGGTAATGATTTCGCGGTTTGGCATACGGGCAGCCAGCGGTGCGATCAGCTCGATATTGGCGCCGATGCCGTTGAAGAACAGCAGCGGCCGCTCGGCGGGGTTCTTGCCCCGCGCCGGCCACCGGGCCATGCGCACGGTGCGGCCGTGGATGGTGACCATGGTGTAGATCGGTTCGGGTGACGTCATGTCATCATCCTGATTAGGGCCTCCGGCGGGCAGGGCCTTGGCCCTGCACCCGTTAGCTAAGCGCGTAGTCGCCGGGTGCTTTGCCGACGGGTTTGTGTTTTTTGTTGCCCATCGCTTTGGGGGCAGCCACCTGCCCGCCCGAGCGTGCCTTGAGCCAGTTGAGCCAATACGGCCACCAGCTGCCGGCCATTTCCTCGGCTTCCTTGAGCCACGCCTCGGGCGTCGGCGGATTTTCGGGGGCGCGGTAGAACTTCGCCTTTGGGTTGCCCGGCGGGTTGAGGATCGCCTGGATATGCCCCGAATGCGAGAGCACGAAATCGATGTTCTTCGACCCGAACAGCTGCGTCGAGCGGTAGCACGCCTTCCACGGCGTGATGTGGTCGGTGACGCCGGCCATGATGAACAGGTCGCAGTCAACCTTGGTCAGGTCGACCTTGTGGCCGGCGAACTCGGACTTGCCCGGGTTGGCGAACGGCTGCTCCTCATACACGCGCAGATAGTCCGAATGGAGCTGCGCGGTCAGGTTGGTCGCGTCATTGTTCCAGAACAATATGTCGAACGCCGGCGGGTCTTCCCCGTGGAGGTAGTTGTTGACGACATAGTTCCACACCAGATCGTTCGGCCGCAGCCACGCGAAGGTTCGCGCCAGTGATGCGCCCTCCAATATGCCCTTCTTCGCCGAACGCTCGCGCGCCAGCTTGAGGCCGTTGTCCGACATCAGCGCACCGGCCTCGCTGTCGTTGCGCTGCGGGTAGAGCACGCAGACCATCAGTGTTGCGGAGTTGACTCGCGTGTCGCCGCGTTCGGCGAGCTTCGACAGCAAGGTCGCCATGGTGATGCCGCCCGAACAGGCGCCCGCGACATTGACCTTGGCGGCGCCGGTGACGTCGCAGACGATGCCGATGGCTTCGACGATCGCATCGATATAGGCGTCGAGACCCCAGGCGCGGTTTTCGATCTGCGGGTTGAGCCAGCTGATCAGGAACGGCTGGATGCCCTGGTCGAGTTCATAGCGGATGATGCTCTTTTCGGGCGTCAGGTCGTTGATATAGGCCTTGTTGATCTGCGGCGGGATGATCAGCAGCGGGATTTCATGGACGGTGTCGGTGCGCGATTCGTACTGCAGCAGTTCCATGATGTCCGAGCGGTGGATGACGGCGCCCGGCGAGGTGGCGATATTCTCGCCGATCTTGAACGGACGCGAGTCGACCTGGCTGACGATGCCGTCATTGTGAACCATGTCGTTATAGGCGTTGGTCAGTCCGCGGATCAGCGAGCTGCCGCCGGTTTCGAGCGCCTTTTTGAGCGCCGAAGGGTTGCCGACGAGGCTGTTGGTCGGGCTGAGCGAATCGAGGATCATCCCCGACACGAAATTGGCGCGGGCGCGTTCGAGCTCGTCGAGTTCGAGGTCGGCGATCCAGCGGTTCACCCCGGCCTGCGCCGCGAGGTAATATTGCATGCCCATGCGGTAGAACGGATTGGCCGCCCACGCCTTGTCGAGGAAGCGCTTGTCCTTGGGATCGGGTGCGATCTCGGACTTGTTGGTCAGGATCTTGAGCACATCGTCGGAAAACAGCCGCATGTGCTTGAATGTGGTGGCGGGTTTCGCTGCAGTCTCGCGCAGCATCACCGTCACCGCGCCGAGCAGATCTTCGCGTGCCAGCCCGACAATCGGATTGAGTGCGACATTCGCATCGACGCCGCTGCCGTCACTGCCGCCGAGATCGACGCCTTTTTTGGCCATTTTGACCTCCCCTGTATCGTTGCGCCGAAGCTGCCTGCGGTGAGCGACAGTGTCAACATGCGCCGCCGGGGTGGCCAAAAAACAAGAAGCCCGGCGCTGCGTAGCAACACCGGACTTCCGTGCCGCGAGAAAAACAGGGGGAATTCCGTCGCGACAGTTGAGTAGATACCACCCGAATCCTGGAAACAAAATAAGTACTAATACCTAGTTTGGCGAATTAATATTTTAGAAATGCTCTGTTGCGCGACATTATCAGCGCCGGACACGAAAGGACCCGGCACGCAGGTTGCGAGGCCGGGTCCAGTTTGACCGCGAAGAACAGGGGGAAATCCGCGGTGATGGGCAGTTTATCCCACACCGCGCGCGCCGCCGAAATACGGTCAACTACCTAGTTGGCAAGCGCTGCGATCAGTTGGCGCCAGGGCGCGCATAGACGCTTGTCCCCGCCTTGATCGTCGCGTCAATCTTGATGTCCTTGATGGTTGCCGGCGGCACCGTCAGTGGGTTCGCCGACAGGATGACGAGGTCGGCATCCTTGCCGACTTCAATCGAGCCCTTGTGAGCTTCTTCGAAATGCTGCCACGCCGGCCACAGTGTCATCGCCTTCAATGCTACTTCCGGACTGATGCGCTGGCCGGGACCAAGCACATAGTTGGTGCGCGTCGTGCGGTTGACCGCCGAATCGAACACCCGCATCGAATTGGGGAACGTCACCGGCGCATCATGGTGGATGCTGAACATCATGCCTTGCGCCAGCACCGCGCCGGTCGGCGAGATGAATTCGGCACGTTGTGGCCCGGCTACCGAGGTGCGATGCCAGTCACCCCAATAAAAGGTGTGCATCGGGAACAGCGCCGGGAAGATCTCGAGCTTCTTGAGTTCGGGGATCTGGTTGGCGCGCAGATACTGACCGTGGACCAATATCGTCCGGCGATCCTTCCCTGGAAACTGTTGCTCGGCCGACCCGACCGTGGCGATTAGTTGGTCAATTGCCGCATCGCCGTTGGCGTGCACCAGCAGTTGCCAGTTGTTTTTGAACGCCATGTCGACCCAGCCTTGTGCCTCACCAAGCTTGGGAAACGCCGGATAGCCGGCATAGTCGGGCTTTTGCCCCGCGGGCACGACGAAATACGGTTGGGTAAACCATGCGGTCTTGCCTTGTGGTGACCCGTCAAACGTCAGTTTGACCCCGCCAATGCGAAAATTGTCGGTGTAACTGCGGCTCATCCACGGTCCGCGCAGAATCGGATTGTCCTTGAGCGTCACCAGGTCGGCATAGGAGACGACATCGACCTTGAGCTTGCCGGCCTTTGCTGCACCGGTCAGCATTGCCATTGCTGCGGCGTCGGTCTTGCCGTCCTGCACCGTGGTATAGCCGTTGGCCATGTAGATGTTTTGCGCGGCGTCAAGCATCGCCAACGCCTGTGCCGGGGTGGTCTTGGGCATGATTTTGTAGGCGATGAGCGCCAGACCGGACTCCTCGAAAACCCCGTTCGGGGTGCGGCCGTCGGCTTCGCGCTGGATGACCCCGCCCGACGGATTGGGCGTATCGGCAGTAATGCCCGCCATCGCAATGGCTTTGCTGTTGAACGCACCCAGGTGCCCTGACTGGTGGATCACCATGATCGGAATTTCGGTCGAAACCGCGTCGAGTTCCTGCCGCGTCGGCGCGCGCTTTTCGACAAGCTGCGAATCGTCATAGTCGAAACCGATGGCAAAGCCGGACGACTTGACCGCCGGGGAAGTGGCGATGAAGTCGCGCATGATGCGCTGGATATCGGCGATCGACTGCACCGGACCGTCCGGTGGTGGCAGCAGATTGGCGGATACGGCTTGCATGCCGACACCGCTGATGTGGCCGTGCGCGTCGACAAAGCCGGGAATCAACGTCCGGCCCTTGAGGTCGACGATGACGGTCTTTGGGCCGTGTTCGGCGGCGTGGACGGCCTTGCGCGTCCCGACCGCGACGATCTTGCCATTCTTGACCGCCACCGCTTCGGCTGTCGGGGCCCTATCGTTGACCGTCAGAATGGTGCCACCGAGGTAGA
>CALDHQ010000442.1 GCA_937894055.1 uncultured Polymorphobacter sp. | reverse complement strand
GGTGCAGGGCCTGAGGCCCTGCCCGCCGGAGGCTCTTCGCCTTATCGCCCCTTGAACACCGGCGGGCGCTTTTCGACGAACGCCAGCGATGCGGCCTTGTGATCGTCGGTGGCCATGGTGCGGACCATGTGGATCGCCTCGACATCGAGCACTTCGGTCAGCGTGCCGTGTTCGGCCATGCCGAGGTTGCGCTTCATGTAACCGATGGCGACGGTGGGCAGCGCGGCGAGCTTACGCGCCAGCAGGCTGGCCTCTTGCGCCAGTGCGTCGGCGGGCACGGCGTAGTTGACGATGCCGAGTGCGGCGGCCTGGGCGCCGGTGATGACATCGGCGGTGAAGTAGAGCTCGCGGGCCTTGGCGGGGCCGACGAGGTGGGTCAGGAAATAGCTGCCGCCATAGTCGCCCGACGCGCCGATTTTGGAGAATGCCGTCGTCAGCTTGGCGCTGTCCGAGGCGATGCGCATATCGCAGGCGAGTGCGATCGACAGGCCGGCGCCGGCGGCGGGTCCGGGGATTACCGCGAGCGTCGGCTTGGGCATGTCGTGGAGGATGCGCGCCAAATCCATGCCGTGGCGCAGGCCGTTGACGCGCGCATCGAAGCTTGGTGCTTCGGCGGGTTCGCCGGCGTCGGCGTTGCGTGCGACGAAGCCTTTGACGTCGCCGCCGGCGCAGAACGCACCACCGGCGCCGGTGATGACCACCAGCCGCACCTTGGGATCGAGCGCGAGGCGCTGCGCGGCTTCGGACAGCGTCGCGAGCATGCCCGAGGTCAGTGCGTTGCGCGCTTCCGGCCGGTTCATGGTCAGCGTGGCAATGCCATCTTCAAAGGTTTCGATGATTTCGTTGGACAATTTGGCCTCCCCGGCTGCTGTTGCGTCAGATTATGCCCGCAAGCCTAGGAGCGCCGGCGGCTTCGCACAAGCCGCACGCTGGGCTAGCGCTTTTCAGCAGCGCCGAGCCCGGCGTCTTCGAATTGCGCGTCGGTGACATAATAGACGCCCCACATTTTCATCTGGGCGCGCGTGACCGGGGTCTCGATGCCCTTGGCGGCGAAGTAGGGCGCGAGGTCAAAGCTGTTGCGATACGACCATAGCGGCTTGCCGCTTGCGACATCGATTTCGAAGGCGCGGCCGGGATCCTTGCCGACGACCATCGCGCGGGCGCCGTCGGGGCTGACTTCGATATGGCCGGCGGTCTTGGTGAAGAACGGCAATTCGGCAATTTCGCCCGGCTGCGGGAAGACCGTCGTGCTGGTGCCGGTGTTGAAGTCCATCCGCAGCACGCGACTGCCACCCTGCGCCAGCCGGCCGCCCTGATTGTCGAGCACCAGTGCCGTGCCGTCGGGCAGGAAGCGCGGGCTGTGCTGCGCGGCACTGCGGCCGGTGATGACTTTCTTGAAATGGCCGTCGGTGCCGTCGATGATGGCGACGGTGTTGAGTTCACGCAGCGAGATCAGCAGGTCGCCGGCCGTGATGCCGGGGATTTTGGCAGCAATCGCCGGCGTCACGATGTCGATCGAGTTGAGGTGCAGCGGGTCGCAGCCGCTGCGCAAGCCATAGAGCAGGCCGGAAAAGTCCGATTTGTCGACGGCATCGAGCAGCGATATGCGCCGCAGCTGCTTGCCGTCGGGTGCGTAGACGCCGATGCCTTCGGCGCCGAGATCGGCCTTGCAGCGTGTTTCGACCGCGGTGCCGCCAAAGTGCGTCTTGCCGTCGATGGCTTCACGGTAGGGCGCATAGATGGTGCCGTCTGCCGCGACGGCAATCCAGTGATGGCTGTTGTTCCAGTGCTTCCAGACGACGTTGCCGTTGCGGTCGATACGCACCAGGCCGATCTGGAACGGGTAGGTATTGCGCCCCTGGATCGCCATCACCAGCCCGCCGTCGGGGGTCAGCGCGATGCCCGAGGGGTAGAAATTTTCGGGCTTGGTCTTGCCTGCCAGATGGGGGATCTGCGCGAAGAGCTTGTCGGTATCGACCTCCCAGCTGTGCAGGACATTGCCCTGACGGTCGATCACCCAGGCCATGCAGCCGAAGGTCGGGCAGCGCTGCATGAATTCATACGGTCCGCCCGAAACCAACAGCTTTTCGGTACCGGCCGCCGGGCTGAGCGTGCGGATGACCGGCCGCGCTGGCGCGTTCTTGTCGAGCGCGTTGACGTTGGGGGGCAGGTCATCGGGCTCGATCTCGCGCAGTGCGTGATAGGCGTCCTTGGCGTTGGCGAGCAGTTGATAGGGAAACAGTTTGTAGGTCGCGACGGCGAAGCCATAGGCCATCGCAGCCAGACACAGGGCGGCGACAAAAAGCGCAAAAGATAGGTCCATGCCGCCAGCTTCGGTGCTGCGGACAGGGCTGGATGAGGCATCTTCATGGCGCGGATTGTCCGGCACGGGATCATTTCCATTGTCAGCCGGCGACGGGGTGCTTGCGTCCGTACGAGTGTGATCCTGCCAATTCAAGACATTATGCCGATTCGTGTAGAGCCCCTGGCTGCACTTCATGCGCGCCTTCAGCCTGCCTACGATGATAACGATTAATGTATCGTAAGCGCGGTGGCCGATGCCGGTGTTGCAGCGACGCGTCAGTGAAAATCGCGTGATCGCGGCAGGATGCGGACATCGCGCGGATGTCGCCCGCGCATGGGCTCGGGCACAGCCGGGGCGGTGCCGCGCGCACCCAGATTGGCGAGCAGTGAGGACCGGTCGGTGACGCGCTTGGCCATCAGGTGGACGACGCCTTCCTTGCTGCGCTGGACCTCGCCCTCGATGACCATCAGCCGCGCGCCCATGACCGCGGCGCGCTGCTTTTCGAGTTCGCTCGCCCAGAGCAGCGCGTTGACGATGCCAGTCTCGTCCTCGATGGTGATGAACACCGCATTGCCCTTGCCGGGGCGCTGGCGCACCAGCACCGCGCCGGCGCATGACACGCGCGCGCCGTCCTTGGCACTGTTGACCGCGGCGCAGCTCAGCACGCCGTTGGACGTCAGTTCGGCGCGCAGGAATTGCAGCGGGTGACCGCGCAGCGACAGCCGGTGCGTCTGGTAATCGGCGACCACTTCCTCGGCGAGATGCATCGGCGGCAGTTCGGCATCGGGCTCGGTGCCCAGTTCGGGCGCGGCCATCGCATCGAACAGCGATAGCTGGGCAGGATGGCTGCGTGGCGGCGGGATGCGCCGCGCCTCCCAGCTCGCCGCGCGCCGGCCCGTGCCCAGCGAGCGCAGCGCATCGGCGTCGCTCAACAGTTCGAGCGCGCGCGGCGGCAACTGCGCGCGGCGTGCGAGGTTTTCGATATCGACAAAAGCTCCGTCGGTGCGTGCGGTGAGGATCGCCTGCGCCCAGTCGCGCCGGAAGCTGCCGATCTGGCGCAGCCCGAGGCGCAGCCGCCGTTCGCCCTCCAGTATCGTATCCCAATCGCTGGAGCCGATATCGATGGGCTGCACGTCGACGCCGTGCGCGCGGCAATCCGCGACCAGTTGCGCCGGCGCATAAAATCCCATCGGCTGGCTGTTGAGCAGCGCGCAGGTGAAGGCCGCCGGAAAATGGCACTTCAGCCATGACGAAACATAGGCCAGCCAGCCGAACGCCTGCGCGTGGCTTTCGGGGAAGCCATATTCGCCGAAGCCCTTGATCTGTTCGAAGCAGCGTTCGGCAAAGTCGCGGGTGTAGCCGCGCGTCACCATGCCTTCGACGAGCTTCTCCTGATAGTGATGCATCGTGCCCATGTGGCGGAACGTTGCCATGGCGCGGCGCAAGCCGTCGGCCTGCGCCGGGGTGAAATGCGCCGCAACAATAGCGAGCTTCATCGCCTGCTCCTGAAACAGCGGCACGCCTAGCGTCTTTTCGAGCACATCGCGCAGTTCATCGGGACTGTCGGGCGGGCCGGGATACTCCACCGCCTCCTCGCCGTTGCGGCGGCGCAGATAGGGATGCACCATGCCGCCCTGGATCGGCCCCGGCCGCACGATCGCCACCTGGATGACGAGGTCGTACAGGCAGGCGGGCTTCATGCGCGGCAGCATGGCGATCTGCGCGCGGCTTTCGACCTGGAACGTGCCGATGCTGTCGGCGCGCTGCAGCATCGCAAATGTCGCCGCGTCATCGGGCGGGACGCTGGCGAGGTCATGGTCGCCCATCCCGTGCCGGCGCATCAGGTCGAAGCATTTGCGGATCGCGGTCAGCATGCCGAGCGCCAGCACATCGACCTTCATCAGGCCGAGCGCATCGATATCGTCCTTGTCCCATTCGATGAAGGTGCGGTCGGGCATCGCGGCGTTGTGGATCGGCACCAGTTCGTCGAGCCGGCTTTCGGTCAGCACGAAGCCGCCGACGTGCTGCGACAGATGCCGCGGACATTCGAGCAGGCGCTCGACCATGTCGCGCAGCCGCACGAGCTTGACGAGGGACAGGGCCTGCTCGGCGAAGGCGAGCTGGGCGTTGCGGCGGGTCACGAGGTCCCAGTTGATGTGCCACAGGACCTGCCGCTGCGGCGGCGCGAGCGCCGCAAAGCCCCGCCACGCCTGGGGCGGGTCGATGGGGACGAGGGGGGGAAGGAGGAGGAGGACGTCGCCGTCGGGGGAAGGGAGGCCCGGTCGGGCGAGGCCGGCTTGCTCACGGGGACGTGGAAGAAGACACCGGCGGCGCCGGGGGGGGGGCTCGCCTCCCCCTCCTCCCCCGCCGCCGATCCGGCGACGCCCGCCCAACCTGCCGAAGCTCCCGCCGCCACGCCGACCGCGCCCTACGAGGAATTGCGCGCGCGCCACGGCTTCACGCTGCCCGCCGAGCTTGCTCAGGCGATGGTACTCCTTCGGTCCGGCATAGATCTCATAGGTCTCTGTCAGGCTCGCAGCTGGAGCCAGTTCGACAGGTGGAAGGCTCACCGCAGACTCAATGGCGAAGTCTTTATCGGCACCGCTCATACCAAGGAACTTGTCCTTGCTGTGGTCGATCAGGAAACGTCCTGCCCAGATCTTGCCAGGCTTGCCCATCGAGTCCCC
>CALDHQ010000441.1 GCA_937894055.1 uncultured Polymorphobacter sp. | reverse complement strand
TCAGCCTTCGACGAAGCCTTTCCACGTCGCCATATAGTCGACGAACACCGGCCCCAGGCCTTCGGCCACGAGGTGCGCGCGGGTGACGGGTAGCTTGGCCGCGACAAACGCCGGGTCGGCTGCCAGCTTGGGCCAGTCATGGTGGAGGATGGCGCCGCGCCCGATGAGCACGAAGTCGGCCCCTGCGGCGAGGCAATCGTGCGCAATTTCCGCCGACATGATCTTGCCGGCGACGCCGAGCCGGACATTGCCGCGGTCGAGCCCGGTGAACACCGAGATCAGGCTGGTGCCCTTGAACGCGTCCTCGTTGGGTTCCTTGCGGACGTCCCACAGCGACATGTCGAGATAGTCGATGTCGCCGGCGCGCATCAGCCGCTGGGCGTGATCACGGACTTCGGCGAGTCGCAGCCCGAAGCGTTCGGGCGACAGCCGCAGCCCGAGGTTGAAATCGGGCCGGCAGGTGGCGCGGACGCCGGCGATGATGCGGTCGAGCAGGCGCTCGCGGTTGGCGGCGCTGCCGCCCCATTGGTCGCTGCGCTGGTTGATTTCGGGGCTGAGGAACTGCGAGATGACATAGCCGTGCGCGCCGTGGAGCTCGACACCGTCGAAGCCGGCGATTTCGGCGCGCTTGGCGGCGGCGATGAAGTCGGCGATCAACGTTTCGACCTCGTCGGCGGTCAGCGCGCGGGCGCCGAATTCGGCGTTGTCCGACGGGCAGACCGGCGCGGTGCCGATCAGGTCCTTGGGGCTGCGCATGCCGGCGTGATGAAGCTGGACGACCGCGAGGCTGCCTTCGGCCTTGATCGCCGCCGCGAGCCGCGTCAGCCCTGGCAGGTGCGCGTCGCTGAAGATCCCAAGCTGGCCGGGGAAGCCCTGGCCGACGGCCTGGACATGCGCGGCGCAGGTCATTGTCAGCCCGAAGCCACCCTTGGCGCGCAGCGTCAGCCAGTGGAACTCGTCATCCGACAGCGTGCCGTCGGCGTTCGACTGCAGGTTGGTCAGCGGCGCCAGCATCATGCGGTTGGGCATTGCCGGGCCGTGGCTGAAGGTCATGGGCGCGAACAGGTCGGGGGTGGTCAATGCGGCCTCCGTGGGAAATGCGATAGGGCTGGGGTGCGTCGTAGCAACGCGGTGCCTGCGACACCAGAAACTCCGGCTACGCTGCGCGATGCTTTACCTGTCGCGCGTGCCACCGTATCGACGCTGCATGACCGACGCACTGTCCCATCGCCGCAGCCTGCCGTCCGGCGGCATCGTGCGCACGCACGCGGCGGCCGACGGCTGGGCATTGCGCGCCATCGACTGGCCGGGTGAGCCCGGCGGGCGCGGGTCGGTGCTGTTTCTGAACGGGCGCGGCGATTTCATCGAGAAGTATGCCGAAAGCTATTGGCACTGGCGCGCCCGCGGCTTCGGGGTCAGCACGTTCGACTGGCGCGGGCAGGGGCTGTCGGGGCGGCTCGGCGATGACCCGCTCAAGGGCGACTGTTTCGGCTTTGATGCCTGGCTGTCGGACCTCGACGAGATGGTCGACCACTTCATCGCGACGCAGCCGGGGCCGTGGTTCGCGGTGGCGCATTCGATGGGCGGGCATTTGTTCCTGCGCCACCTCGAAGCCAAGCCGCGCGAGTTCAGCCGTGCCGCGCTGCTGGCGCCGATGATCGGCATTGCCGGAGGCAAGGTCGCGCCGGCGATGCTCGAACGCATTGCGCGTTCGGCGTGCCGGATGGGACTGGGGCCGCGCTTTGCGCCGATGCAGGGCGGCGATGCCGAATCGCGGCGCTCGGCCTCGCGGCAGGCGATTCTGACCACCGATGCCGAACGCTTCGCCGATGAAGGCTGGTGGGTCGACCAGAATCCGGCGTTGGCGTTGGGTGGTGTCACCAACCGCTGGCTGATGCACGCGTTCGAATCGACCGCGGCGCTGGGCGCGCCCGGCGTCATCGAGCGCATTGCGACGCCGATGCTGGTGTTCACGGCGGAACACGAACGACTGGTCGATAACCGGCTGATTGCCACGCTCGAAGCGCGCATGCCCGATGCCAAGCTCGAGCATGTGCTTGGCGCGGCGCACGAGTTGCTGCGTGAACGCGACCATATCCGCGGCGCCGTGCTGGCGCGGCTCGACGCATTTCTGGTGGCCTGATGGACTCCGACTTCGACATTGCGATTATCGGTGCGGGGATTGCCGGCGCCAGCCTGGGTTATTTTCTCGAAAGCGGTGCGCGGGTGCTGCTGATTGAGGCCGAATCGGCGCCGGGCTATCATACGACGGGGCGATCGGCGGCGTTCTGGGTGGCGACTTATGGCGGGCGCTACATCGAGCCATTGACCAGCGCGTCGAAGCCATTCTTCGATGCGCCGCCGCCGGGGTTTGGCGATGCGCCGCTGCTCGGGCCGCGCGGCGGCTTGCATCTAGCGCCGCCCGAAGGTGCTGACGACCGCGACCACGAAGCCGCGACCGCGCTCGAAGACTTGGAGGCCGAGTTCGCCGGCAGCGGGCTGCGCTTCGAACGCTATGACACCGCTACGCTGCGGGCGCGCTACCCGTTGCTGCGCGAAGCCTGGGCGACGGACGCGATGCTTGAGCCTGATAGCTATGACATTGATGTGGCGCGGCTGCACGCTGGGTTTCTGGCGGGGATGCGGCGGCGCGGGGCAAGTCAGGTCTGCGATGCGCGGGTCACCGCGCTGGCGCACGACGGCGCGGGCTGGCGCATCGGCACTACGGCGGGGGACTTCGGCGCGAAGACCATCGTCAACGCCGCCGGCGCCTGGGGTGACGAGATCGCGCGGCTGGCCGGTGCCAAGCCGCTTGGCCTAATGCCGCTACGCCGGACGATGGTGGTACTGGCGACCGACCCGCCGCCACCGGCCGATTTGCCGGTAGTGCTCGATGCCGGTGGCAGCTTCTACTTCAAGCCCGATGCGGGACGGGTCTGGGTGTCGCCGCACGACGAAATCGCCGATGTGCCGCGCGATGCCGCGCCCGAGGAAATCGACATCGCCATCGCCGTCGACGCCTTCGAGCGGGCGTGCAGCTTGCGCGTGCTGCGCGTTGAGCGCAGCTGGGCGGGGTTGCGGACCTTCGCGCCCGACCGGCTGCCGGTCTATGGCTATGACGGGCAGGTGCCGGGGTTCTTCTGGTGCGTCGGGCAGGGCGGGTTTGGCATCCAGACCGCACCCGCCGCTGGCGCCTTGGCTGCAGCTCTGGTTGAACAGCGGCCAGCCCCGTTCGGTTTGGACGCCGCCAACTATGCGCCGACGCGCTTTACGCGCTGATGGGCGGCGTCGAGCGAGTCGGCGAGGCAGACGAATGACGCCGCGAACAGCACCGCATCCTTGAGCAGGAAGCCGCCGGTTCCCGATATGGCCGGAAAGCCACCCGCCGAGGCTTCGAAAACGCCGGGGAGGAAGAAAAACAACGTCACCGTGACCGTGAAGGTCGCCATGCCCATCAGTCCACCGATTGCGGCGATGCGCGGTGCAAACCAGTGCGTGGCGAGCAACAGCCCGCTCGCGATTTCGAAAACGCCGAGAAATGCAGAGGCCCCGGCATGCCCGAATGCCGGATTGAGCCAGGACAGCAGCGGGTGCGCGGCGATCAGCGGCGCGACGCCATCGGCTTCAAAGGCAAAGAACTTCACATAGCCGAATGCCAGAAAGACGGTGATCAGTGCGACGCGGAGCGTGGCGATCGAAAGGCGTAGCATGGCAGTGTTTCCCGGTTGAATCAGCGTGACGTCAGTGCCGACGTCGGTGACTGGTTCGCGGGCAATTGCTGCAAGGTTACATTTTCGCCGGCAGGTTTTTCTGGGCTATGGGGCAAAAAGCAGCCCGCGCCGGTCGGTTCACCAGCGCGGGCGTGATTGGCAGACGTTCTGCGCCGGTCAAACCATGTTGACTGCAGCGTCCTTCGAATTCTTGACGTTGTCGACGCACTTCAGCGCATCGGCCTTGGCCTTGTAGCTCTCCGACGAGGTGGCAAGGATGTTGCCGTTGGCGTGCTTGAGGCGCCAGCGCCATTCGCCCTTCTTGTCCTGATAGACTTCGAACTTCATGTGTCGCTCCTCCCATGGTTGTTACCGGGGCGGAGACTGTCACAGGCTTCAGACGTCGGCAAGCCTGCGCTAGCCGCGCGCCTTCGCCCAGTGCCCCCTAGCCGCGCGCCTTCGCGCGCATGGTTTCGATCGCCGCATTGGCCAGCGCGTCGCAGCGTTCGTTGTCGGGGTCGCCGCTGTGGCCCTTGACCCAGCGCCAGTCGATGCGGTGCGGCTTGGCCTCCGCCAGCAGCGCCTGCCACAGCTCGACATTCTTGACCGGCTTGTTGTCGGCGGTGCGCCAGCCCTTGCGGACCCAGCCATGGACCCACTTGGTGATGCCGTCGCGGACATAGACGCTGTCGGTGGTCAGCGTGACATGGCACGGCTTGGTCAGTGCGGCGAGCGCCTGGATCGCCGCCATCAGCTCCATGCGGTTGTTGGTGGTGTGCGCTTCGGAACCCGACAGTTCCTTCTCCTTGGTGCCCATGCGCAGCACCGCGCCCCAGCCGCCGGGGCCGGGGTTGCCCTTGCAGGCGCCGTCGGTGGCGATGATCACCTTGGGCAAGTCAGGAAATTGCGGCAGCGTCATGCGCCGGTCAGCGTGTCCAGGGTGGCGCTGCGGTACCAGTCGAGCCGGCGCGCGAACGCCAGCGGATCCTTGCGCGTCACCAGCGCCCCGGCGGGCGTGTTGATCCAGTCGAAGGCGCGCGTCAGCAGGAAGCGCAGTGCAGCACCACGGCACAGCACCGGCAGCGCCGCCAGCTCGGCATCGGTCAGGCCGTGCACGGCGCGGTAG
>CALDHQ010000440.1 GCA_937894055.1 uncultured Polymorphobacter sp. | reverse complement strand
CATGTCTTCTTGCCGGGAGTTTCTTCCTGCTCGGTTTTCTCGACGAGTCTTTCGATGGGTACCGAGAAGATGGCTGGTTTGCCGAGGCGGTCTGACTGGAAGTAGACGCGCTGGGAGTTGGGGGAGAAGATGGGGGCGACGGTGGTGGGGTCTGAGGCTTTGTGTTCGCAGAGGGCGAGTTCGCGGCGGGTGATGCGGATGGCCCGCTTCGGCGGGTGCGGCTGCGGCGACACGCCGTTGTCGGCAAACGGCGGGTTGTCCACGCCGTTGTACGCGACAATGAGGGCGCGGCGCCACCGCGGCCGCGACCCGGCCAGCCGCTCCACGCGTACCGCAAGGTCAGCACGATCAGCGTCGGCAGCGTCGGGCTGAGCGGCGAGTTCATCGCGGCGTTCGCCGGCGAGGCATCGCAGCCCGCCAGCATCGAAAACCTGCTCGAGCGCATGGACCGCGACGAATTCGACCTGATCGCCGTCGGCCGCGCGCTGATCGTCGATCCCGACTGGGTGGCGAAGGTCCGCGAAGGCCGCTTCGGCGACCTGCGCGCGTTTGACCGCAAAGCACTGGCGGTGCTGGCATGAGCCGCGCGATGAAGCTGATGGCGGCCGCCGTACTGGCGCTGGCGGCACCGGCGGTCATGGCAGCGGCACCGCCGCCGGCCGCCGTGGTGGTGCAGGCGAACGGCGTGCGTGTCATCGACACCAAGCTCGGCACCGGCACCGAAGCGCAGCCCGGCTCGCTGGTCGTCGTCCACTATACCGGCTGGATCTATCAGGACGGCGGCAAGGGCAAGCAGTTCGACACGTCGCGCACCCGCGGCAACCCGTTCGTGTTCACGGTGGGTGGCAGCGAAGTGATTGAAGGCTGGGATACCGGGCTGGTCGGCATGAAGGTTGGCGGCACGCGGACGTTAATCATTCCACCGGCAGCTGGTTACGGCGAACGCGGCGCGGGTTCGGACATCGGCCCCAACGCCACGTTAATCTTCGAGATCGAGCTGCTCGAGGTGCAATAGTCCAACAAAGCGCGTGGATTTACTTTTGCGTTCTGGTAACGAAGTGCCACGTCTTCGCCGCATCGGGCATGACGGCGACAAGGCCAGACCAACAAGGGATTGTTCGACCATGCGTTTTGGAGCGCGCGTTAGTGCTGGACCGGGCCGCCGTACGGCGCAGGCAGCCCTCAAGCTGGCCGTGGCAGGGGCGCTTCTCGGGCTGGGGCTGGGCGGCTGCGACCGCATCCGCGACCTGCGCGGTCTGAGCACCGAAGACGCCCGCGCGATTGGCAAGGAAGCCTATATCGCCGGCTATCCGATCGTTACCTACTACGCCGCGATGCACGCGCAGAACATCGATGCCAATTCGCCGACCTACAAGGGGCCGATCGGCGCGATCCTGTCCGAAGCGGTGCTGCCGGCACCGGGCATGCCGGGGGTCAACCGGCCCAACGGCGATGTCATCATCTCGACCTTGCAGGCCGATCTGCGCGCCGAGCCGGTCGTGCTGTGCTTCCCCGACGTCGCCAGCGAGCGCTATTTCTCGATCCAGATCACCGACATGAACATGTACAATGTCGGGTCGGTCGACAACCGCAAGAGCAGCGGCGCCGCCGGCTGCGTGATGCTGATGGGGCCAACCTTCCTCGGGCTGGTGCCGACCGGCGTCAAGCAACTGCTGCGCAGCTCGACCGGTTTCGCCCGCGTCATCTACCGGACGCAGGTGTTCAGCCCCGAAGACCTTGATGTCGCGGCGCGCATGCAGTCGGGCTTCACCGTGCAGCCGCTGTCGATTTTCCGTCCGACGAGCACAGCACCGGCACCGGCACCGGCCATCACCTGGCAACGGGTGAGCGCGAATGCCCAGGGCAGCGACTTTGCCAAGACGCTCAACTTTCTGCTGCCGATGGCGCCGATTGCCGACCCTGAAGCCGCCGCGCGCTTCGGCCGCATCGGCATCGGCCCGGCGCGCAAGAAATCGTTCGACGAACTGCCCGCCGAAACCCGCGAAGCCATCCTGGCGGGCTTTGCCGACGGCAAGGCGGCGATCGAGGCACGCGCCAAGTCGCTGGAAAAGCGCGTCAACGGCTGGCGCGTCGATTCGGTAACGGGTGACCAGTCGTCGTTCAAGGGAGATATCCTGCAGCGCGCCGCCGCCGCATCGCTGACGCCGTTCGGCCCCAGTGCGATCGACGCGATTTTCCTGCCCGTCGACACCGACAGCCGCGGCGCACCGCTCGACGGCGCCGCCAAGCGCTACACCATTACCTTCCCGTCAGGGTTGCAGCCGCCGGTCAACGCCTTCTGGTCGCTGTCGATGTACGATGCGCGCACCGGCGGGTTGGTCGCCAACGCCCTCAACCGCTACCGCGTCGATACGCTGGCGGCGCAGAACATGGTGCAGGGCCCCGACGGCTCGACCACCATTTACCTCGGCGCGGTTTCGCCCGGCCCCGGGCTGGAGGCGAACTGGCTGCCGGCGCCGAACGGGCCGTTCTCGCTGGTGCTGCGCATGTACATGCCCAAGGCCAAGGCACCGTCGATCCTGCCGGCGGGCAAGGGTAGCTGGAGCCCGCCTGCTGTCATGGCTGCAACCGCCCCGGTGGTCACCGCCGTCGCACCGGAGGCAACAGACGCACCGCAATAAGGCCGGCGACAGTCCGGACGCGGCAGACAATCGGGGAAGATCACGGACAATGACCAGCACTGCACCGCAAGCCGTCGGCCCTGACGCCGACATCCCCGCCAACGGTCGCAGCGTGCCGATGCGCCCCAAGGACGCCGCGACGGTACTGATCATCCGCCGCGACACCGGTGCGCCGCGCGTGCTGATGGGCCGCCGCCACCGCGGCAACGCCTTCATGCCCGACAAATGGGTGTTCCCCGGCGGCCGCATCGACCTGTGCGACTATCGCGGTGCCGCCGCACGCGAACTCGCCGACGATGTCGCCACCGCACTGGCGCGCACCACCAACGCCGCCCGCGCCGCCATACTGCCGCGCGCGCTGGCGATGGCGGCCGTGCGCGAGACCTTCGAAGAAACCGGGCTGCTGCTCGGCCAGCCGGTCAGCGGCATCACGCCGGGCCGTGGCGCCTGGCGCGACTTCCGCGCCGCCGGCGTCCTCCCCGACCTCGAACCATTGCGCTTTGTCGCGCGCGCCATCACCCCGCCGGGCCGGACACGGCGCCTCGACGCACGCTTCTTCGTTGCCGATGCCTCGGCGCTGGTCAAAGCCATTCGAGCCCGGCTGGACGAGGTGACTCCCAGCCTGCCGCCCGGCGTCAAGGTGGCCGGCGCGCCGACCCGGGCCGGGATTTCCGGCGCGGCGACGGTGATCGAAACGTTGTCGAACTGATTCTCGTCCGAACCGAGGACGGAACGGACTTCTTCGCGGGCGTGTTCGGTGCTCATTATGATTTTGCTCCCAATATTGTGTTAAGTGTTAGCGGGTGCCCGTGCCACCGAGCGCCTCGCCGAGGGCGGTGCGCTTCGCGAGTTTGATGTCGAGACCGAGGGCCTGCATTTCCTTGACCAGCACGTTGAACGATTCCGGCGTGCCGGCGCTCAGCGTGTTGTCGCCCTTGACGAGCGACTCGTAGATCTTGGTGCGGCCGTTCACGTCGTCGGACTTGACGGTGAGGAGCTCCTGGAGGGTGTGCGCCGCGCCGTAGGCCTCGAGCGCCCACACTTCCATTTCGCCGAAGCGCTGGCCGCCGTACTGGGCCTTGCCGCCCAGCGGCTGCTGGGTGACGAGGGAGTAGGGACCAACGGCGCGGGCGTGGATCTTGTGGGACACGAGATGGTTCAGCTTCATCA
>CALDHQ010000439.1 GCA_937894055.1 uncultured Polymorphobacter sp. | reverse complement strand
GGCTCGGTGGCAACGCCTTGCTTGGCTGATGATGATTGTCAGGCTTTTAATCCTAAGACCTGTAATCGTAAAAATGCTAATGGTGCCAGTGGTAACTTGGCAACTATTCATGGGCGTTATTTTGGAGACTTTGATGCTGCTAAGAGTAAAATATTCTTTAGTAATGGTACTGGTTTAGTAGAAGCTCCATTAGCTGAAAATACCGAGCAATGGCCGTCGTTCTGGCATGTCTTCAGTCATTTTCGACTGCACATCCATCCTGCCATCGAGCGCGTGAGTCAGGATAAAACGCCCGTCGTTAACGAGGCCTCTGGCCAGTGGGTTACACTGGCGCCCCCACCGGCGGCACTCCCTGCACTGGGTTTGCCGACCCCCGTCCAACAGCTATTACAGCGCTTGCAAGCGCAACTGGAGAGCGAAAAATGACGCGATTGGTGCATTGCCGAAAATTGAAACAAGAACTTGAGGGCCTAGCCTTTCCTCCCTTTCCCGGCGCTAAGGGCCAAGCCATTTTCGATACCGTCTCTAAAGAAGCTTGGATGCAGTGGTTAAAACACCAAACCATGTTGATTAACGAGAATCGCCTGAATATGGCCGATCCTCGCGCTCGTCGGCGCGCTCGCCTACGCCGGCGCTTCGGCGGACATGCATGGCACGTACAACGTCGGTTACGGCCGCAGCCAATCCATCATCGAACTCGCCCAGGAGATCCTTCGCCTTACTGGCTCGAAGTCCCGTATCGAGCACCTGCCGACGCGGGCCGGCGACGTACGCCATTCAATGGCTTCCAACGAACGCCTCCTGGCCGCAGGCTGGAAGCCGCGCTCTTCGGTCGCCGCCGGGCTGGTCGAGCAGGCCCGCGAGTTCGGCGGCGAACGCGGCGCGGTCGGGGGCTTCACCGCGCAGCTTGGCTTCGGCGAGTTGCACCAGCGCCGCGCTGCCGTGACGCAGCACGCGGCAATCGGCGGCGAACTCGGCCGACAAGCGGTCGACATAGGGCTGGCGCACCGTCGCCTGCGTGCCGAGCACGCCGATGGTGCGGGTGACCGAGGCCTCGGCGGCAGGCTTGATGGCGGGCACGGTGCCGACCACCGGCAGATCGAGCGCGGCACGCACCGTGGCAAGCGCGATGGTCGAGGCGGTGTTGCAGGCGATGACCACCAGCTGCGGCTTGTAGCGTTCGACCAGCCGCCCGAGCAGCGCCGGCACGCGGGCGTTGATTTCGGCTTCGGTCTTGGTGCCGTACGGGAAGCCGGCATTGTCGGCGACATAGACCAGCGGCGCGGTCGGCAGCGCGGCTGCGACCGGCGCCAGCACCGACAGGCCACCGACGCCGGAATCGAAAAACAGGATGGGGGCGGTCATGGCGCGCAACCTAGTCGCCGCATTCAAACAAACCAAGCATTTCGGGGCGGAAACGGCTGCTTTCTGCTGTGGACAAGCTGCAAGGCGCAGTGCAGTCTGCGGCAACACTCCATCAAGGAGGCAGGGGAGGCTCGGTTGAGCGACGCGAAACTACCCGATCCGGCGGCCATGCTGCGCGACATGCTCGGGCAGTGGGAGAAGACGTCGAACGAAGCCATGACGCAGCTGATGGCGAGCAATGAGTTCGGTCGCGCGATGGGCCAGATGACGACGATGTCGCTCGAGGCCAAGAACAATTTCAGCGAGCTGTTCGGCAAGGTACTCACCGGCATGAACCTGCCGAGCCGCGACGAATTGCTGACCGTGGCGACGCAGATCCGCGACGTCGATGCGCGTCTCGACCGTATCGAGGCACTGCTGGTCAAGCTGACCGGCGCCAGCCCGGTCGCCGAGCGCCCGGCGCTGCCGCGGCCGCCGCGCACCCGCAAGCCGGTCAAGCCATGAGCAGCGCGCCAAGCGAAGAAAGCGTTGCGGCGCGCGTTACCGCGACCGTCGAACGCGCCATCCAGCGCAACATCAAGGGGCTCGAGTATTTCGGCTCGGCCGCCCCCGCTGTCGGCGCCTCGCCCCGCGACCTGATCCACGCGCGCGGCACGATGCTGCTGTATCATTACCGGCCGATGGCGGACGAAATCTACCGCGTGCCGATCCTTGTGGTGATGGCGACGACCAACCGCGGCTATATTCTTGATCTGGCGCCGGGGCAGAGCTTCGTCGAGTTTCTGTTGAAGCGCGGTTACGACGTCTACATGCTCGACTGGGCGCCCCCGACGGCGGCCGAAAAGACGCTCGATCTCAACAGCTACGTCAATGATTTCATCCCCGATTGCCTGGCCAAAGTGCAGGCCGACAGCGGCATCGAAGACGTCACGCTGATGGGCTATTGCATGGGTGGCGTGCTGTCGACGCTGTACCAGGGCAGCCACGCCGACTCGCCGGTGGTCAACCTTGTCACCTTCACCACGCCGGTCGACATGACCAAGATGGGGCTGTTCTCGGCATGGGCCGACAAGCGCTGGTTCGATGTCGACCGGCTTGTCGATTCGCTCGGCAACGTGCCCGCAGAAATCCTCTACACCAGCTTCGACATGCTGCGCCCGGCGTCGCGCTTCGCCGGCAACATCCGGCTGTGGGACAATATGTGGAGCGACGAGTTCGTCAAAGGCTATCGGATGCTCGACCGCTGGGGTGCCGACATGCTGCCGCTGGCCGGCGAATATTTCCGCGACACCACGAAGAAGCTGATGTGGGACAATGCGCTGGTCGAAGACCGGCTCGAAGTCGGCGGCCGCCCGGTGCGGCTCGGCAACATCACCGTGCCGTTCCTGCATGTCGTCGCCGAGCATGATCATATCGTTACGACCGAGGCATCGGCGCCGCTGGTCAAGCTGGTCGGTTCGACCGACAAGGAGGAAGTCATTTTGAAGGGTGGACATGTCAGCCTGGTGGCTGGCGCCAATGCGCAGAAGCGGCTGTGGCCGCGCCTCGACCAATGGCTGCAGGAGCGCTCGGTATGAGCCGCGACTATCCGCGCAGCATCGATTGCGGCGGCGTTGCCGTCGAGCTGCGGCGCTTCCTGCCCGCCGATGAAGCCGCCGTGCTGGCGTTCGCCCAGGCGCTGCCGCAGCACGACCTGCTGTTCATCAACCGCGACATCACCCACCCGCGCGTCATCAAGGCGTGGCTGGCCGAAATCGCCGAGGGCACGATCAGCACGATCATCGCCGTTGCCGGTAACAAGGTCGTCGGCTGCTGCGCCGTGGTTTCCGACGCGCTGTCATGGTCGCCGCATGTCGGTGAAATCCGCGTGCTCGTCGCCACCGAAATGCGCGACCGCGGGCTGGGCCGGACGCTGGCGCAGGAGGCGCTGATCGAAGGCATCGGACGCGGACTGACCAAGCTGACGGTGCAGATGACGATCGACCAGCGCGGCGCCATTGCGGTGTTCGAGGGGCTGGGCTTCCGCGGCGAGGCCTTGCTCAAGGAGCAGGTCAGGTCGCGCGACGGCACGCTGCACGATATCGCCGTGCTCAGCCACGATGTCGCGCAGGTCAGCGCGCAGCAGGCGATGATGGGGCTCGACACCGTAACCTGAGCGGCTGCGACATATTGCGCCTTGGCTTGCGACGCGGAACCAACCCACGAGCAGCGCATTGTAAACGGTGCAGGCCATGGCCGCATCCGCTGGAGAAGAGTGAAGATGGCTAGCCGTCCGATTGAAGACATCAAGGCCCCACGCCGGTTGCTCAGCCTGACCGAGTTGCCACGTGCGCTGGCCGAGCTGTCGGCGCTGCCGCTGGCCGCCCCGTTGCTGGCACACGCGCCGCACGGCGACGGCCACCCGGTGCTGGTCATCCCCGGCTTCACCGCCAGCGACCGCTCGACCGGCGT
>CALDHQ010000438.1 GCA_937894055.1 uncultured Polymorphobacter sp. | reverse complement strand
GCAATTGCGCGCCCGCGGCATCGACACCATCATCATCTGCGGCGGCTCGACCGACGTCGGCATCGCCAGCACTTTGTTTGGCGCACGCGATCTCGACTATGGAATCGTAGTCGCCAGCGACGCCTGCTATTCGACGCGCGGCGACAACAACAAATTCTTCATGGAGCGCGTCTTCCCGCGCATGGGCCGCGTGATGGGCGTCGACGCCTGCATCGCGCTGATGACGGCTTGAGGGGGGACGAATGAGCAATATCTCCTCAGCCGACATCGTTTGCGCCAACGGCATGCCCGCTTTCGTCGCGTGCCCGGAGTCAAAAGGCCCCCTGCCCGTCGTGATTTTGATGCATGAGCGCTACGGCCTTGTGCAGCACACGCGCGGCATGATGCGCCGCCTTGTGGCGCACGCTCGGTACGGTCAGCGGCGCGACCGCCAAAGCCGGGCACACACACAACGCAAGCAACTTGGCAGACATGTTTGCACTCACAATACGCTCACGCCGACAGGCGGGACACGTCGGCTTCACCAGCCGACGCACCCGCATCTTAACGGCGCTGAACTTTCAAAATATTTAGTTAACAGAATATTTAATCGGTGAATCCGGCGCTTTTAAGGCGAAGGCACTCCGTTGGGCGCATTGTTAATTCTACGTTACCGCAGTCGCGTCCAATTCCGCCGTGCGGGCGCGCGTGCGAGGCGCCTGCGCCCCGGCACGAACTCACCATTCAGCACTATCAGCGAGCTTTTTGGAAGAAAGGCGTTGGCGGACTTGCGGGGAGAAAGTTCGAACCAGATTCTCAATATTTTGAGAGATTGGAATGACCTTCTCATTCACTCCAGGCTCGGCATCAACAACGCTTCAAAGAGCGAAGCCGTCGTGTATGTCAAAGGCTTGCCTAAACTGGCGGCGTCCGGGCATCCGCGCGGGTTACTAACACCCGGCCTTTTTTGGGCCGGTTCGCCCCTCCTGAATGGAGGTGCCTAGCGATGTTTCTTGAACTCAAGGGTGATTTCACCCCAGACGATCTTGAACACGAATTTGAATACGTGATCGAGTTTATCAAAAATGCCGGCGTCGATCTTGTCGTTGACCCGAAGATCCGGTTTCAGGCGTTCAAAAATGGTCGAGAGACTCATTCTGAAAGTGACCCTTTCCTCGCCTGCAGCTTGATCGTCACACGACTGACTGAGAGCGGCGGTGCGAAAAGGTCGACCACTCGGCTCGGTATCGTCAGCGCGCATGTCTCCCACAATGTCGTCGCTGTATCCGACCTTCCGGCCCTGATCGGCAACGTATACGGATCATTGTCGACGCTGGCCGCAAGGCCGGCACCAAGATGGCGGCTACCAGCTCCGCCAAGAATGCGTCCACTGTTGCGCCCAGGAAGCGCGGGCGGTCCAAGCTCGGCTTAGCACAGAGCTGATCTCGACCTGCGGCAGCTGCGAACTGCGGCTCTTGCAAGTCAATGCGATTGCGGCTTAGCCGCCCGGTGGCTTCGCGGCTCATTCGCGACATTCAGCGTCATCCAGGTTGTTCCGGAAGGCGATCAATCCGCTTCTAAGGGCTTGTAGCTGGTCAGCTAGGCACGCCGCCAAAGCGGTCGCAGAGCGCGTCGATGAGCTGGCTGACGCCGGGGTCGGCCAGCCGGTACTGGATAACGGTGCCTTCGCGGCGCGTCTTCACGAGGCCGCCTTCGCGCAGCCGGGCAAGGTGCTGCGACACGCTTGATTGCGACTGGCCAAGGTGTTCGACGAGGTCGCCGACCGGGGCCTCGCCCTGGGTCAGCCGGCACAGCAGCAGCAGCCGTTGTTCATTGGCGAGCAGCTTGAGCGTCGCCGCAGCGACCGTCGCGCGCGCGGCAAGCGCCTCGATGCTGGCAGCACTCAGGTTCATCGTGTCGCGGCCTTTCCGTCATCGCGCAGCACGACATAGATGGCCGGGATAACCAGCACCGTCAGCAATGTCGAAGACGCGAGCCCGAACAGCAGCGAGATCGCCAGCCCCTGGAAAATCGGGTCGGTGAGGATGACCGCGGCACCGATCATCGCTGCCGCGGCGGTCAGCACGATCGGCTTGAAGCGGATGCGTCCGGCTTCGACCAGCGTGTCGCGCAGCGGCTTGCCGGGCGCGGCGGTGTGGCGGATGAAATCCACCAGCAGGATCGAATTGCGCACGATGATCCCCGATAGCGCGATGAAGCCGATCATCGAGGTCGCGGTGAACGGCGCCGAAAACAGCATATGGCCGATGACGATGCCGACCAAAGTCAGCGGCACCGGCGTCAGGATGACCAGCGGCAGCTTGAAGCTGCGGAACTGCGCCACCACCAGCACATAGATGCCGAGCAAGGCCACCATGAACGCCGCACCCATGTCGCGGAACGTCACCCAGGTGATTTCCCATTCGCCGTCCCACAGCAGGCTGGTCACCGATTCGTCGTCGGGCTGGCCGGCAAAGCGGATGACCGGCTTGGTCAGCCCCTTGGCGGCCCAGTCGACCTGATCGATGGCGCGGTTGACAGCGAGCACGCCGTAGACCGGCGCTTCATATTCGCCCGCCAGTTCGGCGGTGACCATGTCGGCGGCGCGGCCGTCGCGGCGGAACAGGCTGTGGCTGCCGGCTTCGTGGCGCGCTTCGACCAGCGTGCCGAGTTCGACGAGCTGCGGGCTACCGCCGTCGCGTGTCACCGCGACCGGCGTGCTGGCGAGCGTGCTCGACCAGCTGCGCGCCGATTGCGGCAGCGCGATGGTGATCGGCAACGGCGTCCGGCTGTCGCCGCGCGGCGCATAGCCGATGGTGCGGTTGCCGAGCAGCGCGCCTATCGAATCGTGCAGTTCGCGCTCGGACAGATTGTAATAATCGAGCCGGGCGCGGTCGGGCACCAGCCGCAGCCGCGGCCGCGTCTGGCCGCTGCTGACATCGACATCGACGATGTACGGAATCGACCGGAACACCTTGGCGACTTCATCGGCGGTGGCGCGGCGGGTCTTTTCATTCGGGCCGTAGATTTCGGCGAGCAAGGTCGCCATCACCGGCGGGCCGGGCGGCGTTTCGACGACCTTGATCGACGCGCCTTCGGGCAGCTCGAGCGCCTTGAGCTGTTCACGCAGGTCGAGCGCGATGTTGTGGCTGGCGCGGTCGCGTTCGTCCTTGGGCAGCAACGTCACCATGACGTCGCCCATTTCGGGGCGGTTGCGCAGGAAATAATGGCGGACCAGCCCGTTGAAGTTGAACGGCGCCGAGGTGCCGGCATAGGCCTCCATCGACACCGCCTCGGGCAGCTTGCGCACGACAGCGGCCACCGCATCGAGCGTGCGCTCGGTCACCTCCAGGCTGGTGCCTTCGGGCATGTCGACGACGACCTGGACTTCGGACTTGTTGTCGAACGGCAGCAGCTTGACCGTCACCGCCTTGAAATAGAACATCGAGCCCGCGACCAGCGTCGCGACGCCGACGGCGATCAGGACACGGTGGCCGCCCGGGTCTGGGCCGCTGTCGAGGCGCGTCGGTCGTGAGCGAACACGCGCGGGATCGATTCGACATGGTCCCCGATGCGGCGGCCGAAGCCGCCTTCCTGCTGGCCGGCGTAATTCCCGGTTCCGCCAAACCGGCGCGAGATCGTCGCGTCGGCCTGGCTGAAGGCGCTGAACAGCCGCGTGACTTACCTGTACCTGGCCGTGAATTGACTGGTGTGCACTATGCATTGGAATTTTTGATTCCACAAAATAAAGAGAATGCTGGCGACTTTAAAAATGACATCCGGGCAACTGATAAACATGTTGTTGTGATTGGTGGTGGTGATACTGGTTCT